>NZ_FTMT01000034.1:0-33218 GCF_900156015.1 Chryseobacterium sp. RU33C
TCACTGTATTCTTGGACAGGGGACGATGTTTTTTTTAGATTCATAAGGGTGACTAATTTTATGGTTTTTTAGTCAACCTTTTTCAGGACGAGACATAGATAAAAAATCCCTGCATGGTTTCATACAGGGATTTTCAATTATTTAATCTGATTAGTTGAACTTCTTAAATACTACAGTTGCATTATGCCCTCCGAATCCAAAGGCATTACTCAATGCAAAATTGATATTCTTTTCTTTCGCTTCTCCGAAAACGATATTGATATCCTGAGGAATATTCTCATCAATACAGTGAAGATTGATTGTAGGAGGGATAATCCCATTCTGAATAGCCTTGATCGAAAGAATGGCTTCCACTGCTCCGGCAGCACCCAATAAGTGTCCGGTCATGGATTTTGTTGCACTGATATCAAGATTTTTACTTCCTTTAAAGGCTTTGTTGATCGCTGTTAATTCAATCGTATCTCCAATCGGTGTGGAAGTAGCATGTGGATTAATATAATCAATATCTTCCATATTCGCTCCTGCTTCTTTCACTGCCAGCTGCATTGCTTTAATGGCTCCCACACCATCAGGATGAGGTGCTGTCATGTGATAAGCATCTGCTGTCATGGCGGCTCCTGCTAATTCAGCATAAATTTTTGCTCCTCTGGCAACAGCATGCTCATATTCCTCAAGAACCAGAGCTCCTGAACCTTCACCCATTACAAAACCGTCTCTGTTTACGTCATAAGGGCGGCTGGCTGTTGCAAAATCATCATTTCTTGTAGACATGGCTTTCATAATAGAGAATCCTCCGATGGAAGCCGGAGTGATGGCTGCCTCAGAACCACCGCTGATGATTACTTTTGCTTTTCCTAAACGGATATAATTAAAAGCATCCATCAATGCCGTATTTCCTGTAGCACAGGCAGAAACAGTAGTATAATTAATTCCCTGAAGACCATATTTCATGGAAATCATTCCCGAAGCCATATTCGCGATAAACTTTGGCACAAAGAAAGGATTGAAACGTGGTGTACCATCACCTGCAGCGAAATCCATCACTTCTTTTTCAAAGGTCCACATTCCGCCCTGTCCTGTTCCCCAGATGACTCCTGTATCGAACGGATCCATTTTTTCAAGTTCCAGCCCGGAATCCTGAATCGCTTCCGCAGAAGCATACATGGCATATTGTGTAAACAGATCACTTCTCTTGATTTCGTTATGGTTCAGATATACTTTTGGATCAAAGCCTTTTACCTCACAGGCAAAATGCACTTTAAATTTTTCCGTATCGAAATGGGTAATGAGTCCTGCTCCGCTGACTCCTTTAATACTGTTTTGCCAAAATTCTTCAACATTATTTCCCAAAGGTGTCACAGCACCTAATCCTGTAATGACAACTCTTTTCATATATAGTTACTCTTTTTTAATAGATTAGATTTTCATGAGATAAAAACTGTTTATCTCATGTTTCATTTTAATTACTTCTTTTATCAGCTCATTTTCCACTGCAATATTATCAATTTTCTTTCTCTGCAAACGAATAATCAATCATATTATTTACTACATAATAAAAGAATCTGCTCTTTTTTGAATATGGAATAAGGCTGCTATTACTTTTCCAAAATCATGGTTACTCCCTGTCCACGGGCTGCGCAAATGGATATAAATCCTTTTCCACTGCCTTTTTCATGAAGTAATTTTGCCAGTGTTGCGATAATTCTTCCTCCGGTTGCTGCAAATGGATGAGCTGCCGCAAGGCTTCCCCCTTTTACATTCAGTTTGCTTCTGTCTATTTTTCCGAGAGCCTTTTCCAATCCGAATTTCTTGGCAAGCTCATCATTTTCCCAGATCTTTATGGTGGCCAAAACCTGTGCAGCAAATGCTTCGTGAATTTCATAGTAATCAAAGTCTGACAAATTCATGTCTGCTTTTTTAAGCATCCTCTCTGCTGCAAAAACAGGGGCAAGAAGCAGATCCTGTTTATTTTCAATATATTCTATGGCTGCCAGTTCTGAAAAAGTGATATAAGCTAAAATAGGAAGATTATTGGCTTTTGCCCATTCTTCACTGGCCAGTAAAATTGCTGAAGCGCCATCTGTAAATGGTGTTGAATTTCCTGCCGTTAAGCTTCCGTTCTGTTTATCAAAAGCAGGCTTCAGCTGTGAAAGCTTTTCAATACTGCTATCACGTCTCAGATTATTATCTTTGTCCAGACCAAAAGCTGGAGTAATCATGTCGTCAAAAAAGCCTTCATCATAAGCTTTTGCCATATTCTGATGGCTTTTTAATGCCAGTTCATCCTGTTCTTCTCTTGTTATATTGTAATAATTGGCAGTAATTTCTGTATGTTCACCCATCACAAGACCTGTTTTGGGTTCCTGCCCTTTATAAGGAATGGGCATCCAGTCTTTCAGTTTCGGGCTTAACAACTGTTTCAATTTTCCAAACGCTGACTTTTCTTTATTCGCACGTAAAAGTGCTTTCCTTAATCTTGGTGAAGATTTGAATGGAATGTTGCTCATGGCTTCCACTCCGCAGGCAATGCCGCAATCTATCTGACCCAAAGCAATTTTATTTCCGATATAAATAGCAGCTTCAATTCCTGTATCACATGCCTGCTGAAGGTCACAAGCAGGTGTTGCGGGATCAAGAGTCGTATCCATTACCGTTTCTCTGATGAGGTTGCTTTCAGAGATGTGCTTAATCACTGCGCCACCCGCAACTTCTCCGAGTCTCTTTCCTTTTAAATGATAACGATCTATCAATCCGTTGAGAGAAGCAAGCAGCAGATCCTGATTGTTCTGCTCTGAATAAGAGGTATTCATTCTGGCAAAAGGAATTCTGTTGTATCCTGCAATAGCCACTTTTTTTGTTTCCATATGGTATAATTTATGATGGAAGAATAGTAAGTTCATGATCAATTATGCTGGCGACTTTGTCTAAAGCATGGTTTAGAAAACTCTGATCACCCATCGTTTTTGAAAGCAAAATCCCGCCTTCAATAAGCATGATGAATAAGGAAGCATATTGTTCAGCACTGGCTTTTTTATCAATTTCCCCTTTACGTTGTCCCTCATCGATGACATCTGATATTTTTGTCAACCATTGTTCAAAAGATCTTTTAACCTGATTTTTTAATGCAGGAAAAGAGTCGTCAGCTTCTGTTGCAGCGTTCATCAAAGGGCATCCGCCGTTTGCAAAAACAAACTTCCAGTTTTTTCTGTAAAACTCTACAAATGCGTGAAGCTTATCCAACGAAGTAATGTATTCATCGCCAAAGGAACGGCTGAGGGTTTTGCCTAATAATCCGGCATTGTATTTATAAACCTCAATAGCTACTTCATCTTTGTTTTCAAAATTTCCATAGATGCTGCCTTTCGTCAATCCTGTTGCCTGTGTAATGTCTGACAGCGAAGTGGAAATATAACCCTTGGTATTAAAAAGAGTTGCTGTTTTCTCAATGATATGCTGTTTTGTTTTTTCTGCCTTTGACATTATAAATGTTTAAATATGATGCAAATATACAAAAATATACCACTCGGTATATTTTATTGAGGAAGAATAATTAATTTGCGTGTTTTGGATTTAAGTTTTGGCTGAAGCCAATGGATTCTTTTTAAATTAAAAAAACGGACTTTTAGCCCGTTTCTATTGATATTGAATGAATACTTAAATTAGTTTTCCAAAGTAGCGTTCAATGTAATTTCAAAGTTGAATGCTGCACTCACAGGGCATCCTTCTTCTGCGATTTTAGCAAATTTCTGGAATTCTTCTTCTGAGATCCCCGGAACTTTAGCTGTAAGGGTCAGTTCAGATTTTGTAATCTTTCCGATATTGGGGTCAAGAGTAATGACAGAAGTTGTTTTTAATTCTTCAGGATTGTAACCCGCCTGAGATAATTCGGCATCCAGTTTCATTGTGAAACATCCTGCATGGGCGGCTGCCAGCAATTCTTCTGGGTTTGTCCCTACACCATCTGCAAAACGGCTGTTGAAAGAATATTGAGTCTGGTTTAAAGTTGTACTCTGAGTAGTTAAATGTCCTTTTCCTTCTTTGATAGTACCGTTCCAAACGGCTGTTGCGTTACGTCTCATAATGTTGTTTTTTTGTATTTAGTATTGTCTGATTTTAATGTTACAAAGGTATGTCTGTGACAAGGTATTTTCAATAGATAAAAAGAGCTAAATATTGTACTTTTTTCCCGTAATGTAATTTTTTTTGAAATTTGCGGGAGTGCTTCCTGTTTTATTGGTGAAAAGACGGTTGAAATAAGCCGGATCTTCATAGCCCAGATCATAGGCAATTTCTTTTACAGGTTTGTCTGTATAAAACAGTAATCTTTTAGCTTCCAGTAAAATCCTGTTGATGATAAACTGATTGGGAGACTCCAGATTTAAATTTTTAAATTTATGGGTTAAGGTTTTCGGTGCTATGTGAAGCAGTTCCGCATATTCTGTTACATTGTGTTTCTCTCTGAAATGAATTTCCAGATGCCTGCTGAAATCCCTGAAAATATCAAGTTCACTGCCTGGTATTCTGAGCGTGTCATTATCCAGATTTTGTTTTTTCCACTTTCGGGTAGCGCGTATAATGATCTGTTTTACATAGGTTCTTATCATTTCCTCTGCAGAAGAATCTTTCCCTTCAAGTTCATCCTGAATATTCTGAAACAGAGATTTTATAAGAGTTGTTTCTGAGTCGTCAAGCTCTACAAAAGGAATTTCAAATACATTATGAAAGAGAAGCCCGTCGCAGGCTACTTCTTTATCATGGATCTGGATGCAGTAGAAATCTCTGTTATAGAAAAGAAGGATCAATTCCTCTTTCCCTTTTTGTATGCTTAGATGCTGGTTGGTCAGAAAAAACAAAGAAGGTTTATTTGTTTTATAATGATTAAAATCTACCGTAAGCTCATATCCTGAAGGAATAAAAAATACTTTGATATCAGTTTTGAAATGATTTCCATTAAAGTTCTCCAGATTTTCCGGTGTAAATACTTCCAGTCCGAGTCTTTTATATTGATCTTCAAAAATAAGCTGTTGCGGCATCCTTTAACTTTAGTTTAAAGATACAAAAATGAATGATGTAAGCTGTATTAAATTATTGAAACGCTAATTTCTGATGTCTGACATAAAAATCTGGAATAAATAAATCGGAAATATGTTTTTACATTGATATTATTTTATCATTTTTACAAAGATTTGTATTGTGACCTAATAGTATTAACTTTTTTTCATAACTGCCTGTATGAGCGAATTAGAAAATATTCTGAGAGAAATAACTCCACTATCTCCTGAAGATAGTTTTCTCGTATTTGACAGGATTAAAGCTTCATTCGACTTTCCGTACCACTACCATCCGGAAATTGAAATCAATTTTATTTATAAAGGGAAGGGGTACAAAAGGATGATAGGAGATCATACCGGAGAGATCGGAAATATAGAGCTGGTGTTGGTAGGTCCTAATTTACCGCACTGTTGGGCTAATTACAGATGCAAAAACAGAAAAACCCACGAAATCACCATACAATTCAACCAGGATTTCTTTCAGCAGTCATTAATGGAGAAAAATATTTTGAAACCCATCAATAATCTGATGAAAGACTCCATCAGAGGGATTCTTTTTTCTACAGAAACGGCTGAGAAACTAAAAGATTCGTTTCTCAATTTGTCAAAAATGAACAGTTTTGAATCTTTCATAGAAATTATGAAGATTCTGAATGAATTGGCTGTGGCAGAAAATAAAACACTTTTATCTTCGTATAGTATTGAGCTTGAGTCTTTTGCTGATAATGATAAAATGAAGGTTGTTCATGATTTTGTTCATAAAAATTTTGAGAATAAAATAACGCTGGATAATGTAGCCTCATTGGTGAACATGAGCAATGTGACATTTAACAGGTTTATTAAAAAAAGAACAGGGAAAACATTTGTTAATTATCTTAATGAGATCAGAATCAGTTATGCTGCACGCTGGTTGATGGAAAAAAATCTTACGGTCTTTGAAATTGCTTTCGAAGCCGGGTTTAATAATATTGCGAACTTCAACAAGGTATTTAAGTCCATCAAAAAAACAACTCCAACCGAATTTAAAGAGCAATTCAAAGGAGTTAAAAAGATTGAATAGTACGTATTAAAAATTTACATTTTTCTTTTTTTATCCTATCTGGCGTTCTATAATTCCGTCCAGAAATCTACTTTTTTTGTTAAAATAACGGAATAAATCCCCTTTTTTAATTGTTAGGGAAGTGTTGTATTTTGCTGATATTTAAAGCATTAATAGCTTTTAATTTTGATTGCTGAAAAAATAATATCGTTTTATGATAAAATAGTATTATATCAGACTGACTACAAAATTTAGATTTGTGAATGTGAATTAAATCTTAACAAAACTTTAAATAATTTAATACATAAACGGCAAAGTTTTGCTGAAAGAACAATAATTTTTTTTGTATTAAAAAATAAAGTAATGTCACTGATTCTCAATTAAATCTAACGAATCTATACCTTATGAGAAAAGCAGTTATACCCGTTCTGTTCGTTTTTTCACTTACTGCGAATGCACAGGAGAAAAAAGCGGCCGACACTACGAAGACAACCAGTATTGAGGAGGTCGTAGTCACCTCTTTGGGGATTAAAAGGCAGGCCCGCTCTTTAACGTATTCCAGCCAGCAGATTGGCGGGGATGAGCTTACAGAAGTGAAAACTCCCAATCTATTAAATTCGATCAACGGAAAAGTTTCCAATGTGCAGATCAACAAAACGAATGGTGGTGTAGGAGGTTCTGTAAGAATAGTAATGCGTGGAGATAAGTCTACAAGAAACAGTCAGCCGTTGTATGTTATTGATGGAATTCCGATTGTAAATAATACAAAAGGTCCAAACGTAGACTTTTATTCTTCTATGCCAGATACAGGAGATGTCTTAAGTACAATTAATCCGGAAGATATTGAAAGTATTAATTTCCTAAAAGGAGCTTCTGCGGCTGCATTATATGGCGCAGCTGGAGGTAATGGTGCAGTGTTGATTGTTACTAAAAAAGGAAAAGCAGGTAAAAGTAAATTATCTTTTTCTACAAGTCTTACTCTAGATAATGTATATGATCTTCCCAAGTTGCAAAATTCTTATTTACAGACAATTCCGTATGATCCTACAAAAGGTCAGACAGGATCACAACAAAGTTGGGGTATAAAGGGAGAGTCGAAAGACTATGTTAAAGATTTCTTCCAAACAGGAACTACCTGGGTAAATAATCTTTCTTTTCAGTCCGGAAACGATAAATCAAATAATTTTTTTTCTATTGGAAATACGACTAACTCGGGTGTAATTCCTACTTCATCATTTGATCAATATAATATCAACTTTAGAAATTCAAGCAAATTTCTGGATGATAAATTAACTCTTGATGCCAATTTCATGGGATCCTTACAGAATAGTAAGAATAGACTAACACCAGGCTCATATTATTCACCATTGGTAAATCTTTATTGGCTACCTAGAGGAATTGATTTTGATCAGTTTAGTGGAGAAAACTATGCTTATGAAGATAAAACTAGGTTGTTACCAGCTCAACACTGGTGGGCAATAAAACCAGATGGTAGTTTTAGTGTAGAATCTCAAAATCCATATTGGATTCTTAACAGAAATCCTGTTACTACTAAAAATAAAAACCTTTACAGTGCGATGACACTGAGTTATCAGATTAATCCATGGCTATCTGCTAGGATAAGAGGAAATTATAATTATACTACATCCGATAGCCAGCGAGATGTTGCTGTATTTTCTTTACCAGTTCTTTTGGGGGGTAATAATAATGGAAAAATTTACAAAGATGTTATAGAAAGTTCCTCTACTTATGGAGACTTTTTATTAATAGGAAGTCCAAAAATTGATGAGAATATCTCACTGGACTTTACTGTGGGTGGAAGTATTAATTCACAGAGGTATACATCCAGTAGTATAGAAAATAACCTTCTGGTGGTACCTAATCTTTTTACACCTAATAATCTACAATGGCCAGGCCAAAATGGAAATGGTGTAAGTAACCTTTATTACAGTACAAAAAAACAGACACAATCGGTTTTTGCCAGTGCAAACCTTGGCTATAAAAAATTCTTATATCTTGATCTTACTTTCAGAAATGATTGGGACTCAACATTATCAGGAACAGATAGAATCTCATTTGATTATGAATCTATTGGATTGAATGCTATTCTAACAGAGATTTTTAATATTTCCAAGGCTCTCAATTTCTGGAAAGTAAGAGCGTCTTATGCAGAAGTGGGGAATGGATTGTATGCTAATTTAACAGCGCCAAATATTTATAGATACCAGGTAAATGCTGGTACAGTAATTACTCCTACTTCTTCTCCTGTTACCAATCCTGAATTTTCTGAATTATTTGCCAAACCAGAACTTAATAGAACTTTTGAAGCTGGAACAGAGTTGAGATTTTTCAATAATCGTTTAACTTTTGATTTTACTTATTATAACTCAGTTGTATCAAATCAACTATTACAATCAGTAGAGATTTCTTCCAACTTAGGATTTGGAACAGGAAGATTTGATGTGAATGCAGGAAAAATTCAGAACAGAGGTTTCGAATCTAGTTTATCATACAAAGTATTTTCAGGAGAAAAATTTGGGTGGACTACAGGAGTTAATGCTTCTGCCAATAAGAATACAATCAAAGAATTATTTCCATCGAGATTGCAGATTTCTTTGGATAAAACCTTTGTTCTTAATGGAGGGGGATATAATAGGCTAAAAGTAGGAGGCTCATTCGGGGATATTTATGGATCAGTATTTAAAAGAGACGGTCAAGGAAGAATTATTGTAGATGCAGATGGAGTGCCATTGAGAGATGAAAATCAGGTACAGTATCTTGGAAATCCAAACCCTAAATTTATTCTTGGTTTTAATAACTCTTTCAATATAGGCAAATTAGGGATCAGCTTCCTTATTGACGGTAAGTTCGGAGGAAAAGTATTAGGATACACTCAAGCTAAAAATGATCAATTTGGAGTAAGTAAAATAACAGCTGACGCACGTGATAAGGGAGGTGTATCAATTTCAAATGCAGTATATGAAAACGGAACACCTTATACAGGGCTAACCGATGCTGAAAAGTATTATTCCAAGGTAGCGGGGTCAATTGATGAACCTTATATGTATAAAGCAACAGCAGTCCGTTTAAGACAAGCTTCTATTTCATACACGTTTGATGTACATTCAAAATATATGGAAAATGCAACTGTAAGTTTAATTGGGAGTAATCTATTCTTTTTCTATAAAGATGCTCCTTTTGATCCAGAACAGGTATCTGGAGTTAATCCAGGAGGTGTGGGGATTGACATGTTTGGTATGCCAATTACCAGATCAATTGGTTTATCATTAAAAGCTAACTTCTAAAAGTAAAAAAATGAAAATATATAATATTAAACTTATAGCTTTCAGTGTATTAATTTCGTTTTCTTCATTGAGCTGTACTAATGATTTCGATAATTATAATCAACAATATCTTGGAGGACCCGAAAATTTTAATGCGGACTTTACACAAATAGTAAATCCTTTGAAATTAATGCAAAGAAACCAACAAAGTCCTACGAACTGGATTTATCAACTACAGACTAATCTTAATGCAGATATGTACAGTGGCCTATTCAGTACAGCAACCCCATATAACGGAGGTAGAAATAATACTACTTATTTTATGATGGACGGTTGGAATGAAAGGATCATGATGACACAACTTGAAGATGTTTTTGATAAATCGAAAACTATTAATACAGTTATTCATCAAAACTATTCGGGAATAAATTTTACAGCAACTCTTGCACTTGCTAAAATTCTTAAGGTAATCTCAGCTAGCAAGGTATCGGATGCCCATGGTCCTATTATCTACAGTAAGTTTGAGACTCCAAATTCTAATGGGATTACCGATTTTGATTCACAGCAGGAGGCTTATAATAATTTTATTGCAGATCTCACTTCTGCTATTTCAGATTTGCAAAAAACACCAGGTGTAGAAGACAAAACTGTACTTACTAAATCAGATCTTATATATGGAGGAAATCTTGCTAATTGGGCAAGATTGGCCAATTCTTTAAAATTGAGGTTAGCAATGAGAATGAGTTATGCTGATCCTGTGAAATCAAAACAATATGCAGAAGAAGCTTTAACCTCTTCAGTAGGATTGATTGATGATAACTCAGCAAATGCATTAGTAAGCTATGGAGGAGCGTCTCCTCTTAATGATATCATTTATTCCTGGGGAGATTGTAAGATCGGAGCGCCATTGATGGCTTTTATGAATGGATATGCTGATCCAAGAATTTCTGCTTATGCAAAACCTGCAACAGACCCTGCTGCACTAGGTAAATATATAGGAGTAAGACAAGGGGTTGATTTGAATGGAAGTAAAGATCGTTACGGAGATTTTTCTCAGCCTATAGCTGCAGCTGCAACAGGAGATTATTTTTCAATAAGTAATGGTAAAAATAAGATATTTACTGCAGCAGAAATCTGGTTTCTCAAAGCCGAAGCAGCTATAAGAGGTTATGTTGGCGCCGGAGATGCAGGGACAAATTATAACAAAGGTATCGAGATGTCATTTGCAGAATGGGGGAAAAGTAGCGCTTATGCAACCTATGTTGCTGATGCAAGCTCTACAGAATCTCCTTATATAGATCCTAAAAATTCAGCAAATAATATCTTAACAGGAAACCCAATGTTAAGTACAATTACTATAAAATGGAATGATGGTGATGTTTTTGAGAGAAAGCTGGAAAGAATCATAACTCAAAAATGGATTGCCATTTATCCTGACGGTTCTGAGGCTTGGGCAGAACAAAGAAGAACCGGATATCCAATTATATTCAGAAATGTTCTAAATGACAGTCAGGGGACAATCAATACTAATACTATGATTAGGAGAATACCTATCCCAACTAAATACAGGAATAACACATTAAACTATCCCCAGGCTGCACAAATGCTGAACGGACCTGATACCGGAGGTACAAAGCTTTGGTGGGATAAGAAATAAAAAATATTCAGAATCACTCATTAATAAAGAGACATCTCAACATCAGATTTTTATTTGATACATTCATTAAGGCAGGAGAATAGAGTAGAATCTCCAAAAAATTTATAGTTTCGTTTTTTAGCCTGAATGAATGTTTGAGATGTTCTCTTTTATTTGGAATCTTATTTTTAAATATGGGAAAAAACAACTCCGTAACCCGTCGGATTCAGCCAATTCTCTGGATTTCTACATTATACTTTGCAATGGGTGTTCCCTTTGTAACCATTAATGCGGTTTCAGGAATTATGTATAAAGACATGGGGGTTTCGGATTCGCAGATTACATTCTGGACAGCTCTTATCCTGTTCTCATGGACGTTAAAACCACTTTGGAGTCCGTTTTTGGAGATCTATAAAACAAAAAAGTTCTTTGTTATTTCTACTCAGTTTGCGATAGGAATTCTGTTCGCATTAGTAGCCTTAAGTCTTCCAATGCATGATTTTTTCAAATACAGTATTGCGCTTTTTGCAGTAATAGCATTTTGTGGAGCGACCCATGATGTGGTAGCAGACGGAACGTATATCGGGTTTTTGACCAATAAGGAGCAGGCAAAATATATCGGCTGGCAGGGTGCTTTTTACAATCTTGCCAAGATTATAAGCAGTGGAGCATTAGTTTATTTCGCAGGTGTTTTAGAAAAAACAAAAGGAGTTACCCATGCCTGGATGATCATTATGGTGATTTATGCATTACTCTTTTTGGGATTGGCTGTTTATCACTATTTCATTCTGCCAAAAGAAAACAAAGAAGAGCAGAAAGATGAGAAAACGGCCGGAAACGTTCGTCAGGAACTATTGGAAGTCATTACCTCTTTCTTCACCAAAAAGAAAATTCTGTGGTGTATACTCTTCATTATTCTGTACCGTTTTGCAGAAGGATTTGCCATCAAAATAGCTCCTTTATTTTTTAAAGCTCCAAGAACCTCAGGAGGATTGGGATTATCTACTTCAGATATCGGACTTATTTACGGAACATACGGTTCTGCAGCATTTATCCTTGGATCCGTATTGGCAGGATATTTTATCTCAGCCCGCGGACTGAAAAGATCTTTGATATGGCTATGCTGTGCATTCAACATTCCATTTGTGGTTTATGCATTATTAGCGAATTATCAGCCAGCGGACCTTTTGCCGGTAGGAGTTGCCGTAGTTGTGGAATATTTCGGATATGGATTTGGTTTTGTAGGGTTAATGCTCTACATGATGCAGCAGATTGCACCCGGAAAACACAAAACGGCACATTACGCATTTGCAACAGGAATTATGAACCTTGGTGTAATGATTCCCGGAATGATCAGTGGAACGATCAGCGACTGGATCGGATACAAAATGTTCTTTATCTGGGTGCTGATTGCTACCATTCCTGCTTTTTTGGCCACTTTATTCGTTCCTTTCCCTTACCCTGAAAATCAGAAAGAACAATAAATCAACTCATAATAATTAAAAATAAAAAGTAAAAAATACTTTATGACAGCTCAATCAGTAATGATCCCCTGGCAGGATCGCCCGGAAGGTTGCAATGATATCATGTGGAGGTTTTCCGAAAACCCGATCATTAACAGATACGCGATACCAACATCCAACAGTATATTCAACAGTGCCGTGATTCCTTTTGAAGACGGATTTGCCGGAGTATTCCGTTGTGACAACAAGGCAGTACAAATGAATATTTTTGCTGGTTTCAGTAAAGACGGAATCAATTGGGATATCAATCATGACCCTATTGAAATGCAGGAAGGAAATACGGATATGATTGAATCCGATTACAAATATGATCCCCGCGTAACCTTCATTGAAGACCGCTACTGGATTACATGGTGCAACGGTTACAATGGTCCTACCATCGGAATTGGGTATACTTTTGATTTTAAAGAATTTTTTCAGTGTGAAAATGCCTTTCTTCCATTCAACAGAAATGGTGTTTTGTTCCCTGAGAAAATCAATGGTAAATATGCCATGCTGAGCCGTCCTAGTGATAACGGACATACGCCTTTCGGAGATATTTATATCAGCTACAGCCCTGATATGAAGTACTGGGGTGAGCACCGCTGCGTGATGAAAGTAACGCCTTTTGAAGACAGTGCATGGCAGTGTACAAAGATCGGAGGTGGGCCTGTTCCTATCAAAACAGAAGAAGGATGGCTGCTTTTCTATCATGGAGTGATCAATACCTGCAGAGGATTCAGATATTCAATGGGAGCAGCTTTGCTTGATCTTGAAGACCCTACAAAAGTATTGTACAGAACGAAGCCTTACCTCTTGGCTCCGGCCGAATCATATGAATTGACAGGAGATGTACCGAATGTGGTTTTCCCTTGTGCAGCATTGACGGAAGGGAACAAAGTAACAGTATATTACGGTGCTGCTGATACCGTAGTTGCGATTGCCTTTGGATACATCTCAGAAATCATTGATTTTATGAAAAAGAATTCAATTTAATACAGTAATATAAAGTTTAGGGAAATAGGTTAATCATCTTAATTTTTCCGTTTTCTGGGAATTTTATAATGGTTTTCCTATTTTTAAACCAGCTTTTAAACAAAAAAATCTCCGATATCTCTCTTATCATGAAAAAAGAACTGCTCATCTGCTTTTTTACAACCCTGATTTCTGTAGCGAATGCCCAGCAAAATAAAAACGATGTTTTATCCTGGGTAGATCCTTTTATTGGAACAGGAGGCCACGGACATACATTTCCGGGGGCAACTACGCCATTCGGGATGATACAGCTGAGTCCGGATCAGAATACGAAAAGTGGCGACTGGGACTGGTGTTCCGGATATCACTACAGCAGCAAAACGATCATGGGATTCAGTCATAACCATTTGAGCGGAACAGGATGGGCCGACCTTGGAGATATTCTGATAATGCCTACGGTAGGACAGCTAAAAATGGTTCCCGGATCTGAAGAAAATCCTGAAACAGGCTATCGTTCAAAATTTACCCATGATAAAGAAGTAGCGTCTCCGGGATATTATTCCGTAATGCTGGACAGCTATGGAATTAAAGCAGAGCTTACCGCTTCCCCAAGAGTCGGATTTCATAAATATACTTTCCCGAAGAGTAGTGAAGCCAATATCATTATTGATCCTACCAACAAAATCTTCGGAAATATCTATCATACTTTAGTGAGTGTGGAAGGCAATAATAAAATCAAAGGTTACTGTTACAGCAACGGCTGGGGAGGTAAACGGTTTGCTTACTTCGTGATGGAGTTTTCCAAACCGTTTAAGTCTTACGGTGTATATGCTGACGGAAAAATCAAAAATGATGAAAAAATTGCCCTTGCCAAGGATGCTAAAGCTTTTGTGAGATTTTCAACGGAAGATAAGGAAAGTATAGAAGTAAAAGTATCTTTATCTCCCGTGAGTACAGAAAATGCACAGGAAAGCTTCGATACTGAAGCTAAAAATATAAACTTTGCACAAGCAAAAGAAACAGCACAAAAGACATGGAGAGATCTGATCGGCAGATTCCAGGTAACAGGAGGTACAGACAATCAGAGAAAAATTTTCTATACTGGGGTTTATCATACATTCATTGCACCGAATTTATATATGGACGTGAATGGAGACTATGTTGCCGCTCAGGAAAACATGAATACCAAATGGTTCACCAATTACAGTACCTATTCTTACTGGGACGGGTTCAGAGCAACGCATCCATTACTGACTATTATGGATCAGAAACATACAAAAGAATTTGCCAATTCTCTGATCAGCAGATATACAGATCGTAAAGATCACATGCCAATCTGGGAGCTTTGCGGATATGATAACTTCTGTATGCTAGGATATCACAGTGCCTCGGTAATCTGGGATGCCATTTCAAAAGGAGTTCCGGGTATTGATGCAGAAAAAGCATTTGCTGCTATGAAAGACGCTTCTCTTACTGATAAAATGAGCAGCAGCGATGGAGGCGGCGGTCTTAACGATTATATTAAATTAGGTTATACTCCTTCAGAGAACGGAGCTTCTGTTTCTGCAACATTGGAATATTCATATGACGACTGGTGTATTCAGCAGCTTGCTGAGAAATTAGGTAAAAAAGAAGAATCAGAAGTGTATAAAAAACGTTCTATGAACTTTCTGAATACCTTCAATAAAGAAAATAATCACTTCTGGCCAAGACAGAAAGACGGAAAATTCTTAGCAGATTTCAAGCTTAATGACTGGAAAAAGCTGCAGCCCCACTGGGTTTCCGGAAACATCTGGGCTTATGATTTCTTTGTTCCTCACCAGATTGATGAAATGATGAATCTATACGGCGGAAAAAAAGGATTTGAAGAAAAACTGGATAAAACCTTCACAGAAGCACTTCATATGGAAGGAGAACAACATGTTGATATCTCAGGATTCATCGGATCTTTAGGATTCGGGGATGAGCCTGGACATCATGTTCCATACCTGTACAACTATGCAGGAAGTCCTTACAAGACTCAGAAAATGGTAAAATATATCCGCGACAATATGTATGCAGCTAAACCTGATGGAATCGTTAACAATGAAGACTGCGGTCAGATGTCAGCGTGGTATATCTTCTCATCATTAGGATTCTATCCTGTGACACCGGGGAAACCTGTTTATGCCATCGGAGCCCCACAATTCCCGAAAGCTTCTTTAAAGCTTGAAAATGGAAAAACATTCACCGTAATTGCAGACAAAATATCTGACAAGAATATCTACGTACAGAAAATGTTCCTGAACGGAAAAGAATACAAAAGCTGGGAGTTAAATCACAGCGATATCATGAACGGTGGTGAATTGAGATTCGTAATGGGAAGCAAACCTGTAAAATAAGACTCATAAAAATAAACGAAACAAAGTATCAATGGAAAGGAGAAATTTTATTAAAACAAGTGCGCTGGCAGGAGCCGGATTGCTGTTTACTCAGAATGTTTTTGCTAAAAATTTAGTGCTGGACGATTTTCCTGTTGTCCGTGTTCCTAAAGATAAAAGACATTTTACCAGCGAATCCGTAGAAAGTGCTATTGCAGCGTTTAAAAAGAAAGTAAAAAACAAAGAGCTGAGCTGGCTTTTTGAAAACTGCTTCCCGAATACATTAGATACTACTGTTTACTATACAGAAACCAGCGGAACACCGGATACCTATGTGATCACAGGGGATATTGATGCCATGTGGCTTCGTGACAGTTCCGCACAGGTTTTCCCTTATCTGCAGTTCTCAAAAAAAGATGAAAAACTTCATAAGCTGATCTCAGGAGTAATCCACAAACAGACTACCTTCATCCTGAAAGATCCTTATGCCAATGCTTTCTATAACGACGACCAGAAGATCAGTAAATGGAAAGAATATGACCACACCGATATGAAGCCGGGCACCCACGAAAGAAAATGGGAAATCGACTCGCTTTGCTATCCTATCCGTCTGGCCTACCACTTCTGGAAAACAACAGGAGATACAAAACCTTTTGATGCCAACTGGCTGAAAGGAATTAAACTTACCCTGCAGACCTTTACAGAACAGCAGAGAAAACATGATCTGGGACCTTATAAATTCGAGCGTACAACGGCTTGGGCTACAGACGGAGTTCCTATGGGAGGATATGGTTATCCAACGAAACCTGTGGGATTGATCAGCTCTATGTTCCGTCCAAGTGATGATGCTACCATCTACGGATTCCTGATACCTTCCAACTTATTTGCAGTGGTAAGCTTACGTCAGGCTGCAGAAATGGTGGCTGAGATTAAAAATGAAAAAACATTGGCTCAACAACTGAACAGCCTTGCTGATGAGGTAGAGGCAGCCATCAAAAAATACGGAATTTACAATCATCCTGAATTTGGAAAAATATATGCTTTTGAAGTGAATGGCTTCGGAAGCTACAATCTGATGGATGACGCGAACTGTCCAAGCTTGCTGGGACTGCCTTATCTGGATGCGGTGAAAGCTGATGACCCTGTTTATTTGAATACAAGAAAATTTGTGTGGTCAGAAAACAACCCGTTCTTCTTTAAAGGTAAGCTGGCAGAAGGGATAGGAGGTCCGCATATCGGATTGGACATGATATGGCCAATGAGTATCATCATGAAGGCACTCACTACGAAAGACAAAAGTGAGGTCAAATGGTGCATCAATACTCTTCAGAAAACGCACGGAGGAACAGGCTTTATGCATGAATCCTTCCATAAAGACAATGACAAAAAATTCACCAGAGAATGGTTTGCATGGGCCAATACCCTGTTTGGCGAATTGTTATGGAAAACCTTTAACGAAAACCCGGAGCTACTGACATAGCCAACCTTTTTATATCGCTTATTCATCTGAGATTCCTTCCCGAAAATGGAGGTGTCAGGGGATTGCTATATAAAATTCACACACCAAAAACACCTTAAAAAAATTATACAATGAAAAAAAAATCCATCTTTACCGCACTGATTGCCATGATGCTTCAGACCGGTTCTCTGATGAACGCACAACAGCTTAATCCTACAGGAATATGCTACGTGGAAGTGAATAATAACAACCTCCTGAATGCAGGAGCGTACAAACTGCAGACATCGAACAGCTACCTGTTCAATGTGGTGAATATTTTTGCGGCCAATATTAATTATGATACCAGCCGTGGAAGAGCTTATTTGTATTCCAATAACAACGTTACAAAGGTTCTTACCAATGCAGATACCTATATAAAGCCGCTTCAGCAAAAAGGAATTAAAGTAGTATTGACTATTTTAGGGAATCACCAGGGTGCTGGGATCTGTAATTTTCCTACCCGCGAAGCCGCAAAAGACTTTGCATTACAGCTTGCCAATACAGTGAACACTTACGGTCTTGATGGAATTGATTTTGATGATGAATACTCTGAATACGGAAATAACGGAACAGGGCAGCCTAATGACAGCTCTTTTGTAATGCTTGTTCAGGAGTTAAGAGCATTGTTACCAAATAAAATTATTTCATTTTATTATTATGGCCCGGCTGCTTCAAGACTTTCCTGGAACGGAGCCAGAGTAGGAGACAACGTTAACTACAGCTGGAATGCGATGTATGGAACATTCTCCGCGCCTAATGTACCTCCGCTTACCAAAGCACAGATCTCTCCGGCAGCGGTGTGGATGGGAAATACTTCCAATTCTACAACAACCAGTCTGGCAACTCAGACCAAAAATGGCGGATACGGAGTATTTATGTGGTATGATCTGCACGGAACCAATGAAACGGCACAACTTTCAGCAGGAACTCAGACATTGTATGGACAGCCGACCGTTTTAAGCGGTACTTTACAATCCTGGACACAAGGCACAAACTGTGATGCACCTATCGGATTGTACACAAGCAATCTTACCGGAACAAGCGCAAAACTAAACTGGGCAGCCGTAGGAACCAATACCTATGATGTTGATTATAAACCAGCTTCTTCAACCACATGGACGAATGCCGTATCTGCAACAAGTGCCACTTCTGTAACTATTTCCGGATTAACAGCTAACACCGAATATGACTGGAGAATCAGAACCAACTGCAGCGTGAAAAGCGCTTATATGTTTGCTCCAAGATTTGCAAGTACTTCAGGAACAACGCCTACAGGTTCTTATGCTCTGTCTCTGGATGGAACCAGTGAATCAGGAGCCGCCGGAAATATGAATCTAAGCGGTTCTGCATTGTCTTTTGAAGGATGGATAAAACCTTTGTCCTTCAAATCTGCTTTCCCATATATTTCCTCTATCATGGGAACGGAGGTAAGCGACAGCAATTCTGCATTCTTACGATTAGGAGATGCCAGCCTGGCTAATAATAAACTCCAGTTTGTGGTAAGTATTAATAATGTACAGCAAAAACTGGCTTCTGCAACTGCTTTGAATGCCAATACCTGGTATCATGTAGCAGCTACTTATGATGGAGCCAATATGAAATTGTACATCAACGGTGTTTTGGATGCCACTAAAACACAAACCGGAAGTGTGAATTCAACAGGTGCATTCAACGTAGGATATTTATATAACATATCAAGGAATTTCAATGGAAAAATAGATGAGGTAAGAGTTTGGAAGCGCGCATTAAGCCAGACGGAAATCAGCCAGAAGATGTGTAATGTATCTGTTCCGGCAACTTCACTGGCTGCTTATTGGAAGTTTAACGAAGGAAGTGGCTCTACTGTTCAGGATACTTCAGGGAATGGTGTGACTTTAACATTGACAGGTGTTGATGCTTCTAATTGGGGAACAGATATACCATGTACAACTGGAAGTTCAGTATTAGCAAGAACTGCAGGGCAAAAAGCGATAAATGCAGGAGAGACAAACCTTAAAAATCAAATCAAATTATATCCTAATCCGGTAAGCAAATCTTCACTATTGACAGTGTCTGTTCCGGATGAATACAGCAAAGGAAAATTGACAGTTTATGATTTTAACGGAAGAATTGTAGATACAAAATCCCTGAATTCAGGAGATAATCAATATGAATTGAGCAGAATTCCGGCAGGAAATTACATCGTTCAGTTTGAATCTCATGATGGAAGCCTGAAACAATCTGAAAAACTAATTGTAAAATAATAACCCATTTCATTGGGCTTCGGCCCAATGATTTTTCTACTACAAAATTGATATACTATGAGAAAAAAATCCTTTTTTATTCCCCTAATGGCCCTGATGCTTCAGACAGCGCCGTTGCTCAAAGCCCAGCAGCTTAATCCTTTGGGAGTCTGCTATGTGGAGGTGAATAACAATAATATGCTGAATGCAGGTTCATATACTCTGCAGAATACCAACAGACAGCTTTTTGATGTTGCGATTATTTTTGCAGCGAATATCAACTATGATGTTTCCAAAAACCGAGCTTATATCTCAAACAATAATAATGTTACTAAAGTTCTGAATGATGTTAATACTTACGTAAAACCCTTACAGCAAAAAGGAATAAAAGTATTACTGGATCTATTGGGAAACCACCAGGGAGCCGGGATTTCCAATTTTCCTAATCGTGAAGCGGCTAAAGATTTCGCTTTACAGGTAGCTCATACTGTTTATACCTACGGTTTGGATGGAGTAGACCTTGATGATGAATACGCGGGATATGGAAATAACGGAACAGGACAGCCCAATAACAGTTCTTTTGTAATGCTTTTGAAGGAATTAAAAGCTGCAATGCCGGATAAACTGATCACATTCTATTATTACGGACCTGCTACTACAAGACAAACGTATAACGGAGATTTAGCAGGAAATTATATTAATTATACCTGGAACGCAATGTATAGTACTTACAATGCACCTGTTGTTCCACCTCTTGATAAATCTAAAATTTCTGCTGCTGCAACCTGGATTCAAAACTCAAATCCAAGTTCAACTTCTGCAACTACACTGGCAAGCTTAGCTACCAGTACAAAGAATGACCAATACGGAGTGTTTATGTGGTATGATCTGGGAGGGACGGACGTAGCAAGCTATCTTAGCACAGGCTCCAATATTCTTTATAATGAAAATACTCTTTTAAGCGGTCAGTTATATTCATGGTCTCAGGGGCAAACCTGTGATCCGCCACTGGGACTTGATGTTTCCAATGTAACAGGAACTTCTGCCCAGCTGAACTGGGCTTCCAATGCTTCCCAGTCTTACAATATTGATTACAAACCAGCTAATTCAACGGTATGGACAAACGTTGCTAATAATTATTCAGGGAATAATATTGTCATCAACAATCTTACCCTGAATACCAATTACGATTGGAGAATACAGTCGAACTGCTCACCGACATTAACAAGTACTTATATTTTTGCCCCAAGGTTCAACTCCGGAAGTGGCTGCACTACGCCATCAGGATTGACTTCCGGAAGTTTCCTTGGTAATACCGCTCAGTTGTCTTGGGATGCAGGAAACGCAACTTCATATACACTGCAATATAAAACTGCCGCTGCTACAACCTGGTCTGAAATTCCAAATATTACAACTAATTCCTATTCATTACAAAACCTGACACCTAATACAAACTATGTATGGAAAGTACAGGCTTCATGTGCGGGAGGAACTACAAGTACCTATTCAGGGGAAGGATCATTCAACAGTGGTTTTGCTCCGGTTACAAGTCCGGGGGCAAGGTCTCTTTCTTTTAACGGAAGCACACACTATCTTAATGCAGGACAATTTAACCTGAGTGGAAATGCCGTGACATTTGAAGGCTGGGTAAAAGTAAATGCTTTCAAAACAGGCTTCCCATATATCTCATCAGTAATGGGTATAGAAGTAGGAGATAATAACTCGGCCATGCTTCGTTTCGGAGATGGAAACCTGGCGAATAATAAGCTGCAGTTTATATTGAGTTTTGGTTCGTCACAGGTGAAACTGAATACGAATACAGCATTCAACACTAATACATGGTATCATATAGCAGCCACTTATGATGGTGCGGCAATGAAAATTTATGTAAATGGGAACCTCGATGCCACTTTTGCGGTAACGGGTAACTTTACGGCAAACGGAATCCTTTATCTGGGACGAAACTATGATAATTCCCGTACAATCAACGGTTTTCTGGATGAATTCAGAGTTTGGAAAAAAGCACTTACACCACAGGAAATCCAGAGTAACAGCTGTAATGTTCCTGCCAACTCTACAGGTCTTGAAGCCAACTGGAAAATGGATGAAGGAAGTGGAATGGGAGCTTTGGATGCTACAGCCAACACTCATTTTGCAACCCTGATCAATATGACAGATGCCAACTGGAGAACAGATGTTGCCTGTGCTTCTAATCTTGCAGTGAAAGATGTTGAATCTGTGAAAGATAACAGCGCAGTCTATCCGAAC
This sequence comes from Chryseobacterium sp. RU33C, assembly GCF_900156015.1. Classification (NCBI taxonomy): domain Bacteria; kingdom Pseudomonadati; phylum Bacteroidota; class Flavobacteriia; order Flavobacteriales; family Weeksellaceae; genus Chryseobacterium; species Chryseobacterium sp. RU33C. The sequence goes on from NZ_FTMT01000034.1 coordinate 21,836, forward strand.
CCTGTGAAACGAGGAAATGATATTCACTTTGCTATTGGCGACAATTCGGCAGCTGAAGTAGCATTGTATGATATTTCAGGAAAATTATTCAAAAAACAGAACATTAATCAAAATAATAATGCAGTGAATACACAGGATTTAATCAGTGGTACTTATATTTACAAGATTACATCTGCAAACAGTAAAGTAATATCAACAGGTAAAATTATCGTGAAATAAAATTCAGATAATGAAATAGTTAATGGAATAAATAAAAACAAAGTCTGAAATACAAAACAGGCAGACAGAATGTATACTTCTGTTTGTCTGTTTTTTCAGTCACAGGGATGTCTTGAATTTAAAATAAAAAATAATGCAGAATATAATAGGAATTGATATCGGAGGGTCGCACATCACGCTGGCTCAGGTAGATCCGGAAAAACGTGAAATCATTTCATCAACCTATGTAAGAGAACATGTAGATGCTTTTGATAAAAAGGAGATTATTTTCTCGGCATGGGTTTCAGCCATTGAGAAAGTGGCTCATGATCTGGTAGAAGAAGATCTTCTGATCGGTATTGCAATGCCCGGACCTTTCGATTATGAAAACGGAATATCGCTGATGCAGCAGGGAAAATTTATAGATATCTATCAGGTGAATATTAAAGAAGAACTGGCAAAAAGACTCGGTATTTCTCAGGAGCAGATTCATTTTGTAAATGATGCTGCAGCATTTATGGAAGGAGAAGTATACGGAGGTTGTGCTCAGGGATTCAACAGGATTTTTGGCGTGACACTCGGTACAGGGTTGGGAACTACTTTCTTCAATGGAGAATTGGCTACTGATGAAGACCTATGGGATTCTCCTTTCAGAGCTTCTATCAGTGAAGACTATCTGGCGACACGCTGGTTTGTGAATCGTTATAAAGAAATGACCGGAGAAGAAATCTCAGGGACTAAAGATTTGTTGGATAAGCCCAAAGAAATACAAACCAGAATATTTGATGAATATGCAGACTCTTTCTCAGAATTTATTGAGAAATATGTAGACCACTATAAACCGAAAGTTTTAGTTATAGGAGGAAATATAGCCAAAGCATATCCTTATTTTGAACAACAATTTATTCAGAATTTAACAAAGAATAATATTAACTTGCAGGTTAAAATTTCTGCGATATTTGAAGATGCGGCCATTCTTGGAGCTGCCAGCTATGCATTAAAAAAGCGTATATAAATTAAAAAACGAAAAGATACAATGAAGTTTATATTTTCTACTTGCTTACTGTTATTACAGGCCTGGGCTTTAGGTCAGAATATTTCACCCGTAGATTATGTGAATCCTTTGATGGGAACACAATCCAAACCTTCATTATCCAATGGAAATACCTATCCGGCAGTCGGACTTCCATGGGGAATGAATATCTGGACACCGCAGACCGGTAAAATGGGTGACGGATGGGCTTATACCTACGATGCAGATAAAATAAAAGGATTTAAACAAACCCACCAGCCCTCTCCATGGATGAATGATTACGGCGCATTTGCCATCATGCCTGGAGTAGGAAAGATGAAATTTAAAGAAGACGAAAGAGCAAGCTGGTTCAGCCATAAAGCTGAGGTTACCACACCTTATTTCTATAGCGTTTATCTTGCGGACATCAATGTTACCACAGAATTTACCCCTACTGAAAGAGCCTCTTATTTTAAATTTGATTTTCCAAAGACAGACAGCGCTTATGTAGTGGTTGATGCGTTAAACAAAGGATCTTACATCAAGATTTTACCGAAGGAAAGAAAAATTCTGGGCTATACGACAAGATATTCTACCGGGAAATATGAAAACTTTAAAAACTATTTTGTCATTCAGTTTGATAAAGATTTTGAACTGACAAAAACCTGGAAAGACGATAAACTGGTGAATGATCAATTGGAAATTACCAGTGATCATACCGGAGCTGTAGTAGGTTTTAAGCTTAAAAACAAAGAGACGGTATATGCAAAAGTAGCCTCTTCATTCATCAGCTTTGAACAGGCAGAATTGAATCTTAAAAGAGAAATCGGAAATAAAAACTTTGAACAGGTAAAAAACGATGCTAAAAATATCTGGAATAAAACACTTGGAAAAATAGACGTAAAAGGAGGAACAGATCAGCAGATGAGAACATTTTATTCTTCTTTATACAGAACGTTATTCTTCCCGCAAAAATTATATGAAGTGGATGCGCAGAACAAAATAAAACACTGGAGTCCTTACAACGGGAAAATTGTAGATGGAAGAATGTTTGGCGGGACAGGTTTCTGGGATACTTTCCGTGCTTTGTACCCGTTCCTGAATCTTGTGTATCCTTCGATCAATGTTGAAATGCAGGAAGGATTGGTGAACGCTTACAAAGAAGGAGGTTTCTTACCGGAATGGAGCAGCCCCGGATATTCTGATATTATGATCGGAAACAATTCCGCGTCCGTAGTAGCAGATGCCTATATCAAGGGACTTCGTGGATACGATGTGGAAACCCTTTGGCAGGCCGTAAAACATGGAGCCAATAACGAAGGCCCTATTGAAGCGGTAGGCCGTGCAGGAGTAAAATATTATAATGAATTGGGTTATGTTCCTTACGATGTGAAAATCAATGAAAATGCGGCAAGAACGTTAGAATATGCCTATGATGACTTTTCCATTTATCAACTGGGGAAAACATTGGGAAAACCAGCTTCAGAAATTGATATTTACAAAAAAAGAGCGTATAATTACAAAAATCTGTTTGATAAAGAAACAGGTCTGATGCGTGGTAAAAATAAAGACGGTAATTTCCAGAAACCATTCAATCCTTTCAAATGGGGAGATGCTTTCACAGAAGGAAACAGCTGGCATTACACATGGTCTGTTTTCCAGGATATCGACGGTTTGGCAGAACTGATGGGTGGGAAAAAGAAATTTGAAGCCAAATTAGATGAAGTATTTTCATTGCCTCCGGTTTTTGATGACAGTTATTATGGAGGCGTGATCCACGAAATCAGAGAAATGCAGATCATGAATATGGGACAGTATGCCCACGGAAACCAGCCTATCCAGCATATGATTTATCTGTACAATTATGCAGGAGCTCCTTACAAAACTCAATATTGGGCAAGACAGGTGATGAACAAACTGTATCACGCTGCCCCTGACGGATATTGCGGTGACGAAGATAATGGACAGACTTCCGCATGGTATATTTTCTCAGCCCTTGGGTTTTATCCGGTAACGCCGGCAACAGATCAGTATGTATTAGGTGCACCTTTATTTAAAGAAGCTACCATCTATTTGGAAAATGGTAAGAAAATTGAAATAAAAGCTCCGGAAAACAACGCAGATAATTTATATGTAAAATCTTTGAACGTAAACCAACAGCCTTACTCCAAAAACTGGCTGAGCCATAAAGAATTGATGAAAGGAGCCATTTTAGACTTTAAGATGGATAACAAGCCCAATAAAGAAAGAGGTTCACAGGAAAAAGATTTTCCCTATTCAATGTCAAAAGAAGAATCAAATAAATAATTGTTAATTTAGAAATACAAGCTGTATGAGTACAGGAAAAAAAGAAATATTCGATAGAGTAGGAAGCATGCTGCAGACACAAGGTTTTAACATCGCAGCAAAAGATGATACAAGACCATGGGGTGGTTTTTTTGTAATTGATGAAACACAGGCACAGGATTTTGCCAACCAATATTTCGATGGAATTGATGTAGATAACCTGAGAATAGGAGGAAAACTAAGCCCAAAAATTCTTATCGTTGCTCCGGAAGCAAGATTAAGCTGGCAGTATCACCACAGAAGAGCCGAAATCTGGCAGGTAGTGGAAGGAACGGTAGGAATTAAAAGAAGCAATACTGATGAAGAAGGAGAATTGAAAGAATACGGGCCGAAAGATCAGGTGAAACTTCAGCAGGGCGAAAGACACAGATTGATAGGTTTGTCAGACTGGGGAATTGTAGCTGAAATCTGGCAGCATACCGATGCCTCCAATCCTTCAGACGAAGACGATATCGTAAGAGTACAGGATGACTTTGGGAGATAAATACAAAATCCGCTTCATTGAAGCGGATTTTGTATTGAGTCAGGAAGCTTGAGTCAGGAAGATGGGAGTTGCTGCGGGTTTTCAAAACTTTTTATTATTCTTCGGTATCAATGCTGAATTTATTAGCTGACAGCAAAAAAATAAACCTAATAGGTCTCAAAGACCTATTAGGTTTTGTTTATTCAGAGAACATCTGTAATTTATTCCCAAATAAGAATTCTACCGGCTAATAGCGCTCCCTGCTTCATTCTTCCAGCTTCCCGCTTTTAAAACGTCACATCCAGTCCCACATAGAAGTTCGCCTTCATAATTGGAGCGTACACCATTCCGCCGTCAAAATAATTTCCGAAAGGATTTTTAAAATCTACAATCGCATTTTTCTGATAATAAGAAGTCAGGTTTTCTCCTCCAACATAAGCTCTGATCTTTTTATTGAAATTTCTTGAGATCTGAGCATTCAGAACTGCATAAGATTCCGAATAAGCTGGTAGCTGAAACTCTGCCGGATTAGTTGATGTATCAGGAAGTCTTTGCTTTCCAACCCAGTTTAAAGTCGTATCAAAGCTCCAGAATCCACCATTATCATTTTTATTGCTTGAATAGGCCAGGTTCACAAAACCCCTGTGTTTTGCCATAAAAGGAACTTCTCTTCTTCCTCCGATATAATCAGCCTGTACATCATAATACTTATAAGCTAGCCTTACATCAAAATTTTTGAAAGGCGTAAAATCCCACTGCGTCTGGAATGAATTAGCAAAGGATTTTCCTTCCAGATTATAGAATGTCAGCTGTTGAGGAGACTTATCCAAATCTACCAACACCTGATCCTGGAAATCTGTTCTGAAAAAGTCTGCAATAATGCTGGATTTTCTTCCGAATAGCTTAAATTCCTGTTGTAAGCTTGCCCCATAATTCCATGCAATTTCAGGTCTTAATCCGTAAATATTTCCGCCGTTGGGTACAATATTAATGGCTCTGTTTGATGCAAAATACTGCTGGCTTTCCGCAAAAACATTCGCCGTTCTGAATCCTCTTCCCGCAGAAAGTCTTAAAATAGTCTGAGGCGTGAAATCATATTTGAAATTAAGCCTCGGTGTAAACTGAGTGCCTGCAAGATTGTGAAAATCCACCCTTGAACCAGCCACTAAAGTATATTTTAAACCAGTTAAAGTATATTCGGCAAAAATTCCCGGTACAATTTCATTTCTTCTCATATCATCTGTCAGATACGTTTCTTTATATCCGTCATATAAGAAACTTGCACCCGCTTTATACTTGTGGTTGGTATTTCCGATGATGCTTTCAAAAATTAAATTGGAATAGTATGTGTGCTGCTGCCCTGCATAATTTCTTAATCCGAAGAAGCTGTCCTGTTGGTGATAAACATACTGGTTCATCCATCCGATACTCTGGTAAGGTTTTCCTTTAAAAACATACCCTGTTTTATTCCAGACCTGGAATCTTGAAATATCGATTCCTACACCATAGGGAGACTGTTTATCCTGAGACAATTTTTTATCAAAACCAATCTGTCCTGCAGTTCTTTCATCTCTGATAAAATTAATCCCGAAATGAGACCCGAATCCTGACTTTTCAAGGTCATTATAATTCAATAAATAGGCTGCATTGATCTGTATTCCTTTCGGTCTGTCCAGAAAACCGTCATCATTCATATCCGTATTGCCAAAAGTTCCGTTTCCGTGAAGAAGAAAGGTTTGTGACCATTTATCGTTGATAGGAGAAACATTGGTAATATTGATTTCTGCTCTTCCATTGAAGTCAGAAAAAAGGTTTAGCGATGTTTCAGGAGTCTTTGCATTCTTTAAAAGCTCAGTATTGATTTGCCCCGTGATACTTTCATAACCGTTCGTTACGGTACTTCCACCTTTTGTCAGCTGAATACTCTCAATCCATCTTCCCGGGATAAAGTTTAATCCGTAAGCAGAAGCCAATCCTCTGATTTCAGGCAGTTGTTCCTTCGTTAAGCTGGTATATTTCTGATCCAGACCAAGCATTTTCAGCTGTTTTGTCCCGGTAACCGCATTGCTGAAAGATACATCTACCGTTGCATTGGTTTCGAAACTTTCGGAAAGATTACAGCAAGCTGCCTTTAACAGCTCTTTTTTATCAATAGTAAAGACAAGTCCGGCCTCTTTCTTGCTTAAAGCTGTTGCCGCCTTAGAGCCTGTTACAACAACACCATCAATACTCCTTTCTTGCTGAGCATGATCCTCCTGGGCATTCGAGGTATCATTGCTTTTATGATTCTCATGCTTTGTTTCTTCTTCGTAGTGTACTTTTGGATTGGGTTCACCAAAAGTGAAATCCCTGTCATACAGGCAGCATCCCGGAAGTCCGTTGTATACGGCATCTGATACTTTATATTTTTCATTATCATGCCCTGCATCAGCAATTGCTTTTAAAATCTTATCTGATGAAGTTGTTGAAGGGTCAAAATGTAAAGCAACCGTTTGTTTCTCTACATTCCATTCCGCAGTATTCGCACCCGCATCTTTTGCTGCCTTTTCAATTCTTGCTTTACAAGAAGCGCAGTTTCCTCTTACGTAGAATTCATTTTCTTTTTTAGTGGAAATATTAGTTTCTGCATGGTTCTCATGATGTGTTTCTGCCTGTGAAGGCTGTAAGTCCCGGTCGTAATGACAACATCCCGGAAGGCTTTCATAGATTGTATCAGAAGCTTTGAATTTCTCATTATCATGCCCTGCATCAGCTACCTTTTTTAAAATATCATCGGCAGATGTTTTGTCTGTTTCAAAGGTTAAGGTTTGAAGATCGATAGAGTAGACTGCCGTTTTAGCACCTGCTTTTTTGGCCGCACTTTCAATTCGGGTTTTGCACATTTCGCAGTTCCCTTTTACCTTGAACTGATTTTTTGAAAGGGTCTGAGCAGATATCAATTGGGTAAACAGGAATAATGCACCAAGTATTAACCTGGAAATAGATAATTTCATTTTGTTTAAAAGTTTAAATTAATTAAAAAAACAGTTCACTATAGGACATAATGAACCCTTAAGATTTTAATTAACCTATCTTGGGCGGCTGCCAGATTTCCTTTAAACGGTCTGAAAGATAAGGATCTGCATACTGAAACTGAGGATTCTTATTTGATTTGTAATAAGAAAGTTCCAGACGTAAATTTTTTGAGAAAGGGGTTTCAATAAACGTGTAACAGGCAACACATGACGAGCAGCAGTCATCATTACATGATTTTGTTTTATCATGGTTGCTGTCTTTTTTTGAAGAATGATTTTTACAGCAGTCCATTTTTTGGGAAGATTCTGCTTTACAGCATGTTTCCTGCATAGATTGCGCATAAAAGTTATCCTTGGGAATCAAAAAAACTCCCAGACAAAAAACTATTGCAAGTAGGTGAAACAGCTTCATCTCTGCAAAAATACAAAATTTATGGTAATGGATCACCAACTTTCAGAGAACAGCTATGCCAGGGTTCTCCATGTGCCGGATTCAGTTTGGGTTTTTCACCCATTGCCAGATTCTGTGCAGCAGGAGCGGGAGCCGGACTTGGAGTAGCCTGAACTGTATTTTGTGCTGGCTGTGGTGTTGGAGCGGGCTTACTGTTTAATGGCTGTCCTACGGGAATGTCGCATCGGTGTCCCGGCTGTCCGTGTGGAGGGTTCATTCCCGGCGCTGTTTTCGCCTGTTTTCCATTGTTGTCAATGGTAATTTTTCCTGGTGATACGGCATTAGGATCTAACTGAACAATATTGTTTCCGTTTGCATTTATATTTTGAGAAGTAGGAGTAGCGGTAGCAGGAGCACCATTCAGAGGTTGCCCTACCGGAATATCACATCGGTGTCCGGGCTGTCCGTGTGGAGGATTCATTCCCGGAGCGGTAGCCATAGGAGCAGGATTAGGGCTGGATTGGATACCTGCCTGATCCATCAGAGCGGTTTTTGAGGTGGTATTTAGGGCTACTTTGGGTTGTCCTGCGTTAGCTTCATCTTTTAAGTAAGTAGCTCTTTCATCCTTTTTACAGGATGCGGCTAATAGTGATACGGCGATCAAACCTATAAATGTATTCTTCATATCCATGGGTATGAAACAAAATTAGCAAAACATTTTCAATTGTTTTGCTAATTTTATACTTATAATTTGATTTTTGGATTAATTTTTCACCAAAAGCCTGAATCCTTCTCCGTGAACGTTGATGATTTCTAATCCTTCGTCGTCTTTTAACAACTTACGAAGCTTGGCAATATAAACGTCCATACTTCTTGCTGTAAAGTAATTTTCTTTTTTCCAGATTTTTCTTAAGGCAAGATCTCTTGGCATAAAATCATTTCTGTGGATGCAAAGAAGTTTTAATAATTCATTTTCTTTAGGAGAAAGCTTGTATTCTTTATCACCTACTTTCAGCTGTCTCAGCATAGAGTCAAAGAAAATATTGCTGATCTTGAACTGTTCCTGTTCTTCATTTTCCAAGGTAGAACTTCTCTGAAGAATTGCTTTGATCTTGTATAAAAGAAGTTCAGTATCAAAAGGCTTTGTGATATAATCATCAGCTCCCAGCTGATATCCTTTCAAGATATCTTCTCTCATATTTCTTGCAGTAAGGAATATGATGGGTGTATTTTTATCAATCTTTTTTACATCTTCCGCTAATGAAAATCCGTCTTTTTTAGGCATCATTACGTCAAATATGCAGATATCGAATTCATTTTCTGTAAATTCTTTCAGTCCCTGCTCCCCGTCAGTGGCAAGAGTTACTTCAAAATTATTTATGGTCAAATAATCTTTAAGTACCGCCCCGAAACTCTGATCGTCCTCTACTAATAATATTCTGTTGCTCATAATTTTAATAATTAATAATTAACAATTAAGAATGAACTTCCTCACTCTATCTTCTATATTTTGATATTTGGTTTAAACTTATAATTGATAAACGATCATTGATAATTGATGTGAAGATATTTTTTATCATTTATCGCTTATCATCTATCATTTATTTTCTAGCTCATTGGCAGCTTTATCGTGAACGTACTTCCTTTTCCTTTATGAGAGTCTACGATAATCTGTCCTTTGTGCAGTTCTACAATTTTCTTCACGTAAGAAAGGCCTAATCCCTGTCCTTTTACATTGTGAATATTTCCGGTTTCTTCTCTGAAGAATTTTTCGAAAATTTTGGTTTTATTCTGGGTATCCATTCCCATTCCTTTATCGGAAATTTCAATCACGTACCAGTGTCCCTCATTTCTTGTTTCCACATGTATTTCCGGTGCTTCAGGAGAATATTTGTTGGCATTATCCAGTAAGTTGACCAGCATATTGGAGATATGGAATTCGTCTATTTTAAAATTGTACTGCGTAGCATTGAACTTCTGCGTAAGCGTTCCGTTTCTTTGCTGTACAATCAGATTGAAAGATTCTGTTGTTTTTTTAATCAGCTCTCTTACGTTGGCTTCCTTTAAAAACAGCTCTACTTCATTTCGCTCAAGCTTGGACATATTAAGCACATTTTCCACCTGCTTTTTCATCCTTAAGTTTTCCTGTTTGATCAGTTCGGAATAGTATTTTACCTTATCCGGATTGGTGGCAATTTTGTCATTGGCCAATGAATCTGTTGCGACAGAAATGGTTGCCAATGGAGTTTTAAACTCATGGGACATATTGTTGATGAAGTCTGTTTTTACTTCAGCAAGCTTTTTCTGTCTCATCATATAATTGATGGAAATAATATAAATTCCAAGAATGGTAAGGAGAGAAAGGAATGTTCCCAAAAGCATCGGCCAGTTGTTCATCGCCAGGGAATATTCTTTTTTAGGAAATACCAATGCAAGGCTGTATAACGTATTTTTCTTATCTGCAAAAAGAGGAAAACTGTAGGTATTGCTGTCTTTCTTTTCTTTATAAGCCTTATTGGCAATGCTGGTAAGCTTATTATTACGATCCAGAACTCCATATCCGAACTTGGCAGTGATCCCTCGTATTTTAAGTTCTTTGGCAATAACGGAGTCCAGTGTTTTAGGATCTACTCTTTTAGTAATAGGAAGGTTGTTTCCATATACTTTCACAAACTCTTTCATAGAGTAATCTCCCGTTTCGATCTCCTGATTGATATCTGTGGTAAGAAGTTCGCGGTTTGTGGTGTCTCTTTTTATTTTGTAGGCAGCTTCGTCCGTATATAGAGTAGTCAGCTTAATAGAATCTCCTTTCTGAGAAATTGGGAGCTGCGTTTTTTCAATAATATTTTTGGAATAGATAATCTGTCTTTGAGTACCGGAGTCTTCCACTTGTTGGATTGTAGTTAAAGACGGCTGTTTACTGTTTGCCAGAATATTTTTTCTGAAATCTTTATAATCCTGATTCAGGTATTTATCAGCTTCAATCTCTTCAATACTTTTTGAAGTACTTTCCAAAACCGCATATACTTTATTTGAAAAATCCTGTTCCAGTACGCCGTAATAGCCTTTCAACCAATAAAATTGGAGCGTCACGAAGACAATCAGTGAGATTGTCATAAACACTGAAATTATTGGGATGAATTTGTTATTCATTATTTAATTATATAGGTTTTGAAAAAATGAATGTTAAAATTAATTATTTTAAGACTACATAAACAAAAAACGAGCCAAATAATTGTTTTTTTTTTCTTAAAAGAGTGTTTTTTAACAATTATTTATGAATTATCCTTTACTTGTTATATGAAAAGTCCTTTTCAATAATAAAATGCTAACTTTATTAAAAATAAAAATTATGGAATCTGTTATTATTTTCAACAAAGATTTTGATGCATCAAATGTTTATGTTATGAAGATCTTTAAGGCTGATGTTTCAACCATTTGGAACCATTTTACACAAGTCAGATTATTGGATGAGTGGTGGGGGCCTAAACCGTGGAAATGTGAAACGGTAAGTCAGGATTTCAAAGAAGGAGGGATCTGGATGTATACAATGGTAGGCCCAAACGGTGAAAAAGGACCTATGTATGCTCAAACTCAATATGGGGAAATAACGGAGCACAGAAGTCTCGACTGGATGAGTGCCTTCTGTGATGAGAAAGGGAATGTCAATGAAGATTTCCCAAGGTCAAAATGGCTGCTTGGCTTTACCGGAGTGGAGGAAGGAACTAAAGTAACCATTAATATCCATTATCATTCTCCTGAAATTATGAAAAAACTTATGGATATGGGATTTGAAGAAGGTTTTAAAATGGGGCTTAATCAATTGGAAGAATTGATTGGATAAGTTTAAACCAGTAAAAAATAGACACTATCCCACAAAGTGTGTAAGTTAAAAAGTCAGGGCTTGGATTTTATAATCTGAGCCTTTCTTCAAAAATAAGCATAAATTGGTTGAGAAC
>NZ_FTMT01000035.1:0-32286 GCF_900156015.1 Chryseobacterium sp. RU33C
GTTCTCAACCAATTTATGCTTATTTTTGAAGAAAGGCTCAGATTATAAAATCCAAGCCCTGACTTTTTAACTTACACACTTTGTGGGATAGTGTCTAAAAATGCCGTTATTGGCTAAACATATATTATTTAATTAATAAATAATTGGTTTAGCCAATAACGGCAAAAAATAAGATATCAGAATATCACATCTGTTCTTCCATTGTTTCGAATCAAGAAAACTATTTATAGTCCTTAGAGCTTCTTCTGGGCTCTTTTAGTTCAGGCCATTTTACAGTCTCTCCTTTTTCATCCTGAGGCATTACTCTTCTTTCTCTGTTGCTGAATTCAGGATCTTCGGATGCCATATAAGCTAATGCTGCGGTTAAAATCACATTATTTTTCACCTCATCAAAAACGATTTTGTCATAAGTATCTTTCGTTGTATGCCATGTATATCCAAAATAGCCCCAGTTCAGAGAACCTAAAGATATTCCGGGTACTCCTGCTGCCACGAAAGAAGCATGATCAGAGCCACCACCTCCAGGCATTCCTGGAAAATCAGTTTTAATATGGCTTCTTACCGCTTTTGGAACCCCATCCAGCCATCTTCCTACATAGTCATAAGCTTTTACAAATCCTTGTCCGCTGATGTTGACAACACGTCCTGTTCCGTTATCCTGATTAAAAGCAGCCTGCACTCCTTTAATAATCTGAGGGTTATCTGCCACAAAACCTCTCGAACCATTGAGTCCCTGTTCCTCACTTCCCCAAAGTCCGATTACAATTGTTCTCTTGTTATCAGGATAATATTTCTTCAGAATTCTCATGGCTTCCATCATCGTGATCGTTCCTGTTCCGTTATCTGTAGCTCCCTGAGCTCCGTCCCATGAGTCAAGGTGAGCGGAAAGAATCACATATTCATCAGGCTTTTCTTTTCCTTTGATCATTCCAATTGTATTGAAACTTTTAGCCTCAGGAAGTACTTTTGACTGAGCATCAATTTTAATTTTAGGCTGAGTTCCATTTTCTGCCATTCTATAAAGCATTCCATAGTCTTCCAAATCGATGTCGATCATTGGAATTCTGGTTGTTTTCGCACCAAATATTCTGTTAGCTCCCATAATACCAGTCCAGTTTGAAATGGCAATACCTGCCGCCCCTGCTTTTTCCAATGCTTCGGGAAGCGTGTTATTATCATACCCGATATTCTTTATATATGCTGCAAAATCTTTGGCAGCCTGATCTTTTTCAGCTTTAAGCTTTTCATACAATTCTGGCGTTGCAAATTCTTTGATCTGCTCATCAGAACGTCCGATTTTCTGGTATTGTGCCATCAGCACAATTTTTCCTTTCACCGATGGCAGCCATTGATCAAATTCAGCTTTAGAAGATACTTTCGGAAGAATAATCACTTCTGCCTCAATCGCTTTTTTTGTAGCCGGACTCCAGGCCAGCTGTGTTGCAGAAAGGGATTTTATGCGCGGATATGTCATATCAACATGAGTAGTTCCTCTCTGCCATCCTTTCCATGTTCCGAATTGCTGAAGATTGGCATCTACTCCCCAGGAGCGAAGCTTATTGGCGCTCCATTCGTTTGCTGCAAGCATTTCAGGAGTTCCTACAAGGCGGGGACCTATCCCATCCAACAGTTCAGATGCCAGCTTTTCCAGCTGAGAATTATTATTAACTTCATCTACAAAACTTTTTACGACAGGGCTAAGCCTTTCTTTTGGGTCAACCTTTACCTGAGCCCATGAAAACTGAGCAGCCAGCACTACTGCAGGCACTGCCAAAAATCTATTTATCCTCATAATATATATTGATTGGTTTAAAGATAAAAGAAATTGAGGAGATAGTGAAAAATTAAGTAAGAAAAGAGACTTTTAAATCATATTATCAATATTTTCATTAAAAATAAATGATAAAAATTCATCAACAACTACAATCTAAAAAAAAACATCAATACAACAGTCCTTTTGATCTTTTGAAATGGTAATCCGTTTTCTGTGGGAATATCTGATTTCAAATAAAACTCTATTGAATTCAGGCCATAAAAAAACCGGCTTCAAAAGCCGGTTAATGGTGAATTATTTCTTAGCTTCTTCTACAGAAACTTTTCTGAATTCTTTGAACAGTTTGCTAAGTTCTAAAGCTGCTTTACGAGCTCTTGTACCAGCTGCCTTGTTTCCTTTTTCCGCTTGTTGGTTTGCCTCAGTTGTGAACGCTTCAAATTCTACGTTGATTTTTTCAATTAGTTCTTTCATTTATTTAAAAATTTAGGGTGCAAATATAGGTTTTATGGTGATTCCAGCCTAATTGTGTCGAAAAAAAATAGTGGATTAAATAATTTTTTTTTGTCTTTTTCAAATTCAATTTAATTTTTAAAATAAAATCAAATTATTATAGAATACAAGCCATGTAATCGGATTTCATACAATGCATGAGTTCAGTTCTAAGTAAGTCATTAAAAATCAACATCAATCGATAAAAATTATGATAATTCTGTATTACAATATTCTTATATACATCACTTGATTTTATACAATTCTTCTTAATAACTTTATAACTCTTAACGCTTTAAAATTGCAGTTCTATTCTATTTCTATCAGTATTTTATACTATAAATTTAATGATACAGGATATTTTAAACAAATAATTTCTGTGCCAGTGGCATTTTCACCCACTGTATCCTTTTTGAATGGATTAATCCTTATAATTTTAAATAAAAAAGATCCCATGGATATCATTTCAAAATTTACAGTAGGTTCTGAAGAGGGAATTTCTGATCTTATACCTATTATTGATTCTTCTCTTTATGCATTACAAAAAGAATGTAAAAGCCGGACCTTTTCAACTGCTGTCTCATTATTTTGGAACTGGAGATTAATAAAGTTTAATCCAGCCACTTTTTAACCATAGATGTTATAGATATTTGCATATATAATAGTGTACATCATTTTTTAGTTTTGCAACTATTGAGGAAGACTATCATCCTAATTTCTATTATCTCATTTAAAATTATTTTGAGTGAATAATACTTTACCTATCTTTGATTTTTATAATTTCTACTTATGAGTGATCAGCTGGAAACGATAGAAGATTATTACAGACGCATCCGTAAAGATCAGATCAAAATATTTGATTCTGAGGATTTTGAAACCGGAAAATCCCATTTTAATATTTCCATGCGGAGATACTGCAGCTTTAAAAGTCCTTACAACCGTCGTGATTATTATAAAATAAGCTTTATCATTGGAAAAGGAACTATTCATTATGGCGCACATCAGTTGTTTATAGATGGTCCTGCTTTATTCTTCCCTTCTCCAAGCATTCCTTATTCATGGGAGTGCGAAAGTGATTTTCAGGAAGGGTATTTCTGTTTGTTCAACCAGGAGTTTTTTAATGGAAATTCAGAATTTAATCTGTTTAAAAAAACTTCCATGTTCAAAGAATGGAGCAAACCTGTTGTTTTTCTCAATGAAGAACAGACCCAGCTGGCCACTTTGTATTTTGATCAGATCTACAGAATGAATAATTCTACGTATCCTTTCCGTTGCAGCAGTATCAAAAGCAATCTTGCCTCTGTAATGCATCTGGCACTGGAAAACCGTATGGAAGACATCAATCCTAATGAGCTTCCCGCCAATGTACGTCTGTATAAATTATTCGATGAATTGCTCAACAAACAGTTTCCTCTGGACTCTCCTGCTTATCCGCTGGCCTTAAAAACACCTTCTGATTTTGCCGCACATCTGAACGTACATGTCAATCATCTGAACTCTTCCGTGAAATCTGTAACCAACCTTACAACCACACAGATCATTAAAGAAAAGATGTTTGAAGAGTCTAAAAACCTGCTGAAATATACCAATTGGGATATTGCCCAGATAGGTTATACTCTGGGGTTTGATCAGCCTGCCCATTTTAATAATTTCTTTAAAAAGCATGCACGGACTTCACCCTTAAAATTTAAGAACCTGTCATAATATTTGATTTTTGCAATTTTTACTTTGTCTTTTAAAATTCATTTTTATATTTCCTGACTTATTTTTGCAGTGTAAAAAATGAATGAATATGTTGAGAGAAGCATCTGAACAACGAATCAGATTAATTACCATTATGGCTTTCGTGTCTATCCCGCTTTCCGGGTTTGTCACGGATATTTATTTACCATCGTTCCCTTCTATGGCAAAAGAGATGATGGTTTCGGAAAAAGATATTCAGATTACACTGACATCATATCTGCTGAGCTACGGGATTTCCCAATTATTTGTAGGGGGAATTCTTGACAGCATTGGCCGCTACCGTCCCAAACTGATAGCCTTATTCCTTTTAATACTTACCAGTATTTTAATTACAATGACCAACAGTATTTTACTGATCTGTCTGCTTCGTATTCTTCAGGGAGCTGCAGTTTCAGTACTTGTTGTGGCTACGCGTGCTATCTTTGTGGATATTTATGATGCGGAAAGGGTAAAGCATTATCTGAGCTACTTCACCATTGTATGGTCCTGCGGTCCTATTCTGGCTCCTTTCCTTGGAGGATATCTTGAGAAAATCTTTAACTGGCATGCGAATTTTTATTTTTTGGCCGCTTATGCAGGATTTCTGTTTCTTTTTGAGTGGTTTTTTAGTGAAGAGAGTCTTCCCCAGAAAAAGAAGCTGGATCTTTCAGAGAATATAAGTCTTTACAAAATGATGTTGAAAAACAGGATTTTCATGTTGGGGATTTTCATTTTAGGACTGAGCTACTCTATCGTAATGTTATTCAATATTACCGGACCATTTATCATTGAAAACACTTTTCATTTTACTCCGGTAGTGATTGGCTACTGTACCCTGATCTTAGGATTCTCATGGATGATTGGAGGATTTATAGGAAAACGCAGACTGACTTTGGATTTTAAACCAAGAATTCTACAGCCTATACTTTTACAGCTGATTCTGATTGCAGCGTTGATCACCACCAGCTATTTTGCAGAAAGCCTTTTCATTATGATTCCTTTTGCCTTTTTCATTCATATCTGTTCCGGAATTTTATTTACCTCTTTTTTTACGACAAGTATGCTTTACTTTCCTAAAAATGCAGGAACAGCCGGAGGTTTAATGGGTGGATTGGTATATGTGATCACTTCGGTAACCAGTTTTATCATTTCTGTAAGTGGCACTGTAACTGATCAAATGGGGCTGTCCTGGCGATATCTGATCATTGCATGTTTTCTTTTGGGAATTATCCTTATTATGAATCAGGCTGTAAAAAAAGAAAAAGCAGGGAATTAATCTCTGCTTTTTTTATTTCTGTTTTACCCATTCATCAATGCCTTTTCTTATTCCATTCCATCACCATCCTACAATGCTGATTTCTATAGGTTTAATTGGCTGTTTTATCTTTTTGACAGAATATTTCATCCTCAATTAGTTTTAATTAAAACTAATTTTCCGTATATTTGATAGGATAAGTTTACTACAAGACCTGTTAAGATAAAACTTATCCTATTAAATCATTATTATCAAAATATAATGTCTGCAAAACAGAATAACATATCAGAACTGGCTCTGGAACTTGGTCTGGCAATGAGCGAAATGAAAAGCCGTCTCCGGCAGAAAATCCGGAACAGCATTAATGAATATGATCCGGATCTTTCTTTTGAACTGATCGAAATTCTGGGATTGCTTTCACGAAATGACGGAATCAATCAACAGGAAATAGGAAATAAAGTGAGTAAAGACAAATCAAGCATTACGTATCTCATCAACAGTCTTGTAAAAAAAGATTTGGTGGAAAGAACAGCTGATAAGAATGACAGGAGAAATAAACAGATCTTTTTGACTCCTAAGGGTAAACAGATTGTAGAAACAGTTTATCCATGGGCACTGAATCTTTATAAAAAAGCTGTTGACGGTATTGACGAGGCAGAGGTCACCAAAGCACTCCTTTTGGTAAAAAAAATGACAGCTAACCTGGAAGAATAAGCATTAAAAGATGATACAAAATGAGAACAATCCTTGTACCTGTTGATTTTACATCAACTACGCAAAATGCAGTAAGCGTTGCCGCAGACTGGGCAAAAACCTACGAATATCAAAATATTATCCTTCTCAAAACAGCGGGAGAATCTGAGTTTGATTATCTGCACATCGCAGAAGGGCATTCATTTGTGAATGAAGAAAGTGTGAACAACCTGTTGCAAAGGACTGAATTGTTATTTGATCAGCTAGCGGATATCATCGCTGAAAAATCAACTGAAATAAAGGTTTCCAGGGTATTGAGTGATTGGACACTGACAAGGAGTATCAATGAGCTTTTAAAAAACCAGCCTTCTGTAGACCTGATTATTCTGGGAAGTGATGATCAGACTTCTTTCACTGAGAGTTTTGTTTCTGAGAATATTATCAGTATTGCCAGAACAAGTCCTGTGAAAACATTAATTGTTCCTAACAGTTACCATTATTCGCCTATTAAGAATATATTTATTCCCTGTGATATTAAGGGTATTAAAAGATTAGAAAGACTGTTCCATCAAAAATCTGTTATTCATAAACAAGATGTTCGTCTTTCATTTTTAAATATCAATACCTCCGAAAAAGAGGATAAGAACCAGAAAAAAGAACTGGAAGATTATATACTTGAACATCTAACGGAAATTCCAAGCAGTATCCATTATTCTCATGATGAAAATATTATACAAGGTATCTTAAACTTTGCGGCATCTGACAAATCAGATCTTATTATTGCGCTTCCCGGTAAACACAGCTTTTTGTATTATCTGGCAAGCAGAAGTATCTCCGAGGGAATTTACCAAAATACCTGCCAGCCTGTTCTAATTTTAAAATAATCAGAAAACTGAAAATAAATTACCGAAAGCTAATAATAAATTTTTGTGCTTTCAATTTTAACCATCTTCTGCTCTTCCATTTTCTTGACATACCGGATCACTGTCTCCACCCGAAGACCGGTTAAGGTTGCTATTTGCTGCCTGGTGTAGGGAATCAGAAATGAATAGGCTTCTTCAAATCCGAAATATTTTTTAATATGATCAAAAAGCTTCATGAGTTTTATAATAGGATCCGAAATTGCCAGAAAGCTGGAAATCATATATCTGAAATGCATTCTGTCCGCTATATATTTATTAATTTCAAGTAGTAATTCAGGATTTACCATTAGTATTTCGAGAAGTTTGGTTCCGGAAATTCTGATAATTTCACAGCTGGTAACCGCAATAGCATTGATGGCATAATGATGATCGGTAAACAAATAGCTTTCACCAATGCAATGTCCATCAAAAGGAAGTCCATGAACAAATTCTTTTCCGTCTTCCAAAAACGTATTCAGTTTTACTGTACCTTGTCTGATCTGGAAATAATATTTTGCTGCTACACCTTCCTGAAAAATGGCATCTCCTGCCTCATACCTTTCCAGAGTGGCTCCGTGGGAAAATAATAATTCTTCGCTTATGACCATTTTCTTATTATTAATTTGAGTAAAAATATTTAAAGTGTAAGCAATGCTGTAACTTATCAAATACCAACAAACAGTATTTTCTAACGTCAACACTACTCTTCTGACCTGATATCAGACTGTAATTTTCTTTTTATGCTTTGCTCCCCAATCTGCCAGTGCTGCAATAACATCTTTCAGTGACTCGCTATATTCCGTGGGAACATATTCTACCAGAACCGGCTTCTGATCTGCAATAACGGTTCTTTCTACCAAATGATTAACCTCCAGCTTTTTCAATTCACTGGATAATACTCTTGCTGAAATTCCGCTGATGGTTCTCTGCAGTTCATTAAAGCGTGTATGCCCGCCCAGAATAGCAATCATTACCCGGATGGTCCATCTGCCTCCCAAGACATACAAAGCATCCTCTCTAGCAGACAGATGGGTACTGCATTGCGGCCTTGAATACACTATTTTTTCTTCTTCCATTGTCTTTGTTTTCACTAATTACTAACCTAAATGTTATTACTAACCTTTTAGTAACTACTATCTTTTTATTAGTAAATATAAATAATTTTAAAACATCCATTTATTATTATTTTTAAGGATATTAATTTCCCGATATTAAAATCCAGTTCTATATTCACTGCCGCATTATTTAAAGTAATTCTAAACCAAGTGAAAACAAAACCTCTTGAAACTACTTTACGTAAAGGTTTTGTTACAAAAAATTAAAACTAAATAAAAACAAATTACGTAGAAATACTGAATCGTATCTGATGGGATCTGATTAATTTCGGATAAACAAAATTGATAACTATGGATCGCTTGAAATACATTCAATCATTTCGGAAAAAGAGGTGGTATCTGAAAAATCAGCAGCTGTAGATCAATAGGCTTGATCATCTCCTGATAAAAGGAGTTGAAGATATCTAACCCAAATTTTTTACGAAATGAATATTATTAACAAAATTCTCAACGTCGACGATTATTATTTCGACGTGTTTATGTCTATCTCGGAAGCGCTTACCGGGTTTACGGTGAACGAACTTCAGTCAACAGGGCTTGCAGAAACTTATTATACCTATGTTTTAAAAAGTCTGGAAGCAGCAACTTTCGTGGAATTCCTTACCGTTTCTAAAAATATTCTTGAAAATTCTTCCGGTGAAGAGGGATTAAAAAAAGCCATTCAATCTGAAATTATCAGCAACCCGGGAATGAATGACATTTCCGGAAAAGTAATTACCATGTGGTATCTGGGAACCTGGGAAGGGGCCTATATCAATGATCTTTCTTATAAGGAAGGTCTTGTCTGGAATCTGATGCACTCCCATCCTCCGGGAGCCAAACAGCCAGGATATAAATCATGGAATATTAAACCCGTAAACACCCACTCATGAGCCAGACTAATAACAAAAAAGATGTGATCATCGTAGGAACGGGGATCGCGGGATCATTGATCGCAAAGCTATTGTCCGATCATGTATTTGACGTAACCAAAGGAAAAATGATCCATCGTGCAGATGCCGGAAAATCGGATAATGTCAAAGAAATATCAATACTCATGTATGAAGCGGGGCTGGAAGCAGGTATTGAACTGGATTCCGTATCCTCAATGACCACTTATAATGAATATATCCGTACTTTTTACAAAGAGGAAGCCAAAGTTCCCAATTCTCCTTATCCAAATTTAAAGCAAGCTCCTTCTCCAAATGTTCTCGATATGGAACATATTGTTCAGCCGTATCCCGATAAAAAAGGCTATCTGGTACAATTTGGGCCGATGCCATTCGCAAGTGATGCGATAAGAGTAGGAGGCGGAACTACGCTTCACTGGCTGGGAACGACTCCAAGAATGCTTCCCAACGATTTCAGGCTTACTGAAAAATACGGCATTACTATTCCAAAGCCGGATTCTGATGAAAAAACTCCTGTCAACTGGCCGATAAGCTATGAAGAATTAAGACCCTACTATGAGATGGCGGAATTTGAAATCGGAGTTTCCGGGGATGTTTCCAGACAAGAATATCCTATTGATGAGAATATGGAAGAGTATTATGGAAACTATGTCTTCCCGATGGAAGAAATTCCTCAGAGTTATATGGATCATAAGATTATTGAGGGACTTAAAGGCACCAGCGTGAAACTAAGCTCCGGAGAGATTCCTTTAATGATGGTACCATCTCCACAGGGAAGAAACTCCATTCCAAATCCAAAATACGGAAAAACAAAGATCATCAAAGCTGAACCGAAAGATTCAGGATATCAACTGATATTAGACAGCTCTGAAAAAGAAGAATACAAAGCCCTTGGCTCTGTGTGGAATCCTTATATGGGAGAACGCTGTGAAGGAAACGCTTCCTGTGTTCCGATCTGTCCTGTTCAGGCGAAATACAATGCTTTAAAAACATTAAAAAAAGCTTTGTATAAGCTTAATGATAATGAAAATCTTAAGCGCAATCCATACATGCAGATTCAGGCACAGAGTGTGGTTTACAGGCTAAGCATTGACCCAAATGATAAAGATAAAATCTCCAAGGTTCATTTAAGAAAATATACTTCAAAAGAGAAAACAGATTTTATTGAAGAATCCGTTGATACCTCAGATGCTATTGTAATTTTGGCTGCTAACGCTTTTGAAAATCCAAAAATCCTACTGAACTCCAAATATACCGTTAACAACATTGTAAAGACGGCCGCTAACAGCAGTGATCAGGTAGGAAGAAACCTTATGGATCATATGGTAATGCTGACATGGGGACTTTTCCCTGAACCTGTTTATCCTTACAGAGGTCCCGGTTCTACCACAAACATTTCGTCATTCCGTGACGGGGATTTCAGAAGTGAATTTTCAGCATGGATTTCTCCGCTTGACAATTGGGGATGGGGATGGCCGGCATTTTCTCCGGGATCCGATGTCGGAGAATTTATCGGCAAAGGTCTTTTCGGTGCAGAATTAAGAAAAGAACTTACCAACAGGCTTTCAAAACAGGTTTTATTCCATTTTGAAATAGAACAGTTACCTAATCCCAATAACAGGGTTACCATTAACGATCAATATCTGGATGTACTTGGAATTCCACGTCCTGTTATTCATTATGAACTGACAGAGTACGAAATGAAAGCTATGGAGCAGGCAAAAGATGCTTCGGATCAAATGTTTAAAAAATTAAACATTAAGGATTTCACAAAATATACAGAGAAAGACAAAAACTCTGTGATATACAATAAAAAAAGATATTCTTACAACGGAGCGGGTCATATCGTAGGAACTCACAGAATGGGTTCTAAAGCTGAAGATTCTGTAACCAACAGCTATTGTAAAACCTGGGATCATCCGAATTTATACGTCGTAGGAGCAGGAAATATGACTACGCTGGGAACTTCAAACCCTACTTTAACATTATCAGCATTCACGATCCGTTCGGTGGAATCTATCCTTGCTGATCTTGAAATTCTACTTAAAAAATAACAACATGAGACAAAGACTTATCAATAAAACAGCACAGCCACAGGAAACCTTATTAGCAGCAGGAAGAATGGCCGCAAGAAGCGCCGTGGTTACAGAAGCCATTTCATTACCTTCTTTATTATTTGATTCAACATTGAGCAAAGAAGACTGGATAGAGGGATTAAAACATCAAAGCAAAACACTGACTAATCTTTTATTGAATGATCAGATTGAAGATTTTAATGCCTATCTGGAAGCTCAGTTCGGTTCATTAGCTCCGGAATTTAAAAACGGGATAACGGAAATTGATTACAAACCGATTTTACAAGACCTATTGCAAACGGCCATTCTTATTGAACATTCTACCATTCCTCCTTATCTTACGGCTTTATATTCAATCAAGGATGGAACTAACGCTCTGGCTTCACAAATTATCAGAAGTGTTGCCGTAGAAGAAATGCTTCACCTGATTATGGTTTGTAACGTTCTGAATGCAATTGATATCCAGCCTTCTGTAAACAAACAGGAGAACTACCCTACCTATCCGATGAAATTACCAATGAATGTGGATTTCTACGTAGGGCTTGAAACATTTTCAAGCAACAGTATTGCTACATTTATTGCAATTGAAAGTCCAAGCCAGCCTTTGGTAAAAGCTCCCAAATATGATTACGAAACCGATTCTTCCGCATTATATTCTCAAAGGGCAGCATTACAGGAAAACAACTTCTGGACTCTTGAAAATATGAAAGGTTTCATCATGGAAAATGTACACACCATTGGTGAATATTATGATGTCTTATTCTTCTATATAGTTATTTTCCAAATCATTGCTTATTACAAAGAGCATGGAAAATTTCCAACAAATTTTGAGGAATTAAATACCGGAGGAATTTTCACCGGAAACCCGGCAAAACAGATCCGTCCAGAGCAATATTATGGAAGTGGCGGAAAATTACATTCTGTAGAAGCTTTAGCCGGAGTCATTGCTGTTTTCCAGGAAATTAAGGGCCAGGGTGAAGGTGCTGATGATTCTATTTTTGATGTAGATCCATCTCAGTTTGAAGAAGGGGTTGAACTGGCACATTATTTCAGATTTAAAGAAGTTTTCCATGAGCATTTCTATCTGGGAGGAAACTATGAGCCTTTCATGGATGAAAACGGGATGATGCCTGTAACAACGCCGCCTACAGGAAAAGATCTTCCGGTAGACTGGAACGAAGCCTATCCTATGAAACCTAATCCTAAACTGGAAGATTATATCAGAAACAAAGAATTACACGCCCAGGGTGTGGAGTTTAATAAAACTTACCGACGTCTATTAGATGCCATACAAAGTGCCGTAGAAGGAAATCAGAGAGAACTGGAGAAATCTATTATGTACATGTATGCTTTGAAAGAACAGGCTGTTAATCTGATGAAACAACCATTAGATGCGCAGACTAATGCCGGGCCAACTTTCGAATACATCAATCTATAATCATAAAAACGATATATCATGCTTAAAAGAAAAAAAGAAAGTCCCGAAGCGGGAGGCGAACAGTTATTCCGCAAAATGCCTGGTCAGAATGAAATTAATCTGGCTGAAATAATGGATGGATATTCAAAACTTCTTATTGATGATCCGGTAAGACCATTCAGAGAAGACAATCTGCAGGCCATTGAAAATAATGTAAATTATGGAGTTCTGGCTGCACTGGATGGTACCTGGGTAAGCTATAATGTCAATTACAATAAAGATATTCCAAAACCATCATTAGCAAGCGGAATACATACCACCATTATGCCTTCCCCCGGAACCAATTCAGGAACAATACCCGGAAAATTCGCTTTTGACAGTGAAGAATATATTGAGAAACTGACATTTTCCATCGTTCCGGGAGGAGTACGTAACCGTGGAGGTGCCAGTGAACTTTTCTGCGGAGCAGTTAAATACGAACAAAGCATTAAAAGTGTTAATACTATACCAGGACAGGATGGTCTGAAATATACCCCCATCCACGAAGAAAACGGAATGTACCTATGGCTGAGTGATGTCTATAATCATGCAGCAACGAAAGAATCTATTGAAAGAGACCGTGGTATTCATGCCGTTTCAACAGAAGATGCCAAATATGGATATACCGGCGAGTACAGGGATGAGCCTTTACTAAGGATAACACCGGACGAAGATGCCAACCCCCAATATATTCTTCAAAGCCAGCTGCAACCGGGACAGCTTTATTATGAAATTATTCCGGCCCAGGAAATAAAGCCGGGAGCAGGGCTTGATGGTCCTTATTTTATTCCGGACTACTCTATCTCCCGAAGCGGAGTTATTCCTCATGGAAGTACCATTACTTTGCTTGGAGATATTATTCCTCAAAATAAGGATAACACAACGTACTATTTAATTGAAGGTTCTCCTCAGTTCCCTTATGGTAAAGAAGCATGGGAAACCAATCATCTTTCAATTTCACGTACAATGGGAAATGCAGGAGTAACGCCAGAAGAAATCATTGACCTTGATAAACCTGCACCGGATTGGGTTCATGAAACACTGGACGACAAGAATGATCCGGGTTCAAACAAGATTTATACCCAGAGAATACTGGCTGATGATTTATATCCTTACTCTGTGCGCCCTGATCTGAGACTTAGGGACACATTAAGAGGTCAGAAAGTCAGTAATTATGTTCATGTGAGAATGTCTTCCAAAATGAAGACCGGAGCACAGGGAGGAGTTCTGAATGTTCCTTTTGTCAACCGTTTTGTTCCTACCGTTGAGGTAGATATGGATATGTGGATAGAGACAGTGATTGAAGATGGAAAAGAGATTCTTCAACTTCAGTATGAGCAGATTGTATTCTTTGAATTTGATTTCGGAAATGATGGAGGTACTACAAGCTGGCCTCACATCCAGGTAAACACCCTTCGTAAGATACAGGATATTCCTGAAGAGCAGAGAAAGGTAATTGAAGAGCAGTTCTTTACTACGGATGGAAATGCTGTTACAGCTTCAGGCTGTCCTTATCATAAAGGATAGAATACTCATCAATAAAATAAAAAATAAGGGGCAGTGATTTGCCCCTTGTTATGTTCTTTACAATTTATCTTTATTAAAAGATTAAAGGTTATCATAGGTCTGATCTACCATAAAGGATATCGCTTTTTTAATCTTTTCGCGCCCTTCAGGAGTGTTGGTATCGATGCCGCAGAAAATGCTTCCGTTTAGAGAAGCAAACATATTCAGGTAATAAAGCCCTGAAACCATGATCGCCATAATCGCACGGTATGTTTCCAATTTATCTTTGAAACGGGATTCCATCAACAGTTTAAAGATAAATTCTCCGTTTTCTTCCTGTGTATCAATCAGTTTCTTCAATGATTTTCTGGGCTCAGAGATGGTCCATAACAAAAGCTTCTGGGCTTCTTTATTGTTATACACATAATCAAACTGGGAAAGCAGCATATGCTCAATAAATTCTCTGCCTCCATCTTCAAGATTCGGTTTCATTTTTTCCACTTCCTCGCTGGTTACTTTTACCCAGAAATCCTGTGTACGGACATATTCGTCCATCAGGCCATCCATTCCTCCAAAATAGGTATAGATCATTTTTTTATCCACTCCGGCAGTAGCAGCGATATCATTAATCTTCAACCCCGCATGTCCCTTCGTTTTCAGTATTTTTCCAACAGCATCCAAAAACTTCTTTTTGCTGCGTTCCTTATTCCTAATACTACCTGATGCTGACTTTCTTTCCATGATTAAACATTCAATATACAAGTTTAAGAATTTTTTTTATCATTTTAGACACCAACAAGTGTCTAATTTAATTTGTTTGTATATATTTGTACAAACTAAAACCATTATATATATAAACACTATCGAAGTTAAAAAATTAAAAACTATTCAGACTGTATCGTTAGTTCCCTCAGTTTAAAATATTTCGAACATCAACGACTGAGGTAAAAACACAACCAGCAGCATCATTTTTCCATAGTGATGCTGTTTTTTTATATAAAATACCAGCCTGATATTAAATAAAATACCTTCCTATAGATATTTTTTATCACTATTTTTTTATTAAAGACACTCTTTACTTTAGAAATGTTTTCTGTTGTATTTTATAACCTAAACTGAGCCTATCGTATCATTTAAGAGAAGTTTTTACATAGAAAACAAAAAAATAACATGCTGAATTTCAAAATATTAAGCAAGAACAAGAAAAATTTCACAATTTTACACACTTTGAAGTGTCTTATTTTATATATTTGTATAAACTAAAACCAACTGCATATTTTAAAACACTATTAGGTTGAAAAATAAGACAATCCAAATTGTATTATTCGGTTCCCTTACTTTAAGACAATTTCAAATACGAAATAACTAAGGAAGAAACACAACTTATAGACAGACCATTAGCTTTATTTCTAATGGTTTTGTTTTTTTATAACAGTTTCAATTTTCAAAAATAAGAATTTTACAGGCTTTTATAGGTATGATGTAACATGAAAGAAATCGCTTTCCTGATCTTATCCCGTCCTTTAGGGCTGTCAACATCTATTCCACAGAAAATACTTCCATTCATTGCCGCATACATATTCAGGTAATAAAGCCCCGAAAACATAATGGCCATAATGGAGCGTACATGTTCAGCATTATTTTTAAAATGGGAATCCATCAAAAGCTTGAAAATATATTCTCCGTTTTGTTCCTGGGTTTCGGTGAGTTTTTTTAAAGATTTACGGGGTTCTGATAAGCGCCAGAGAATTAGCTTTTGCACTTCTTTGCTTGAATAAACATAGTCAAATTGGGATAAAAGCATTTCTTCTATGAAAGATTTCCCTCTGTCA
The DNA here is from genome assembly GCF_900156015.1 of Chryseobacterium sp. RU33C. Taxonomy (NCBI): domain Bacteria; kingdom Pseudomonadati; phylum Bacteroidota; class Flavobacteriia; order Flavobacteriales; family Weeksellaceae; genus Chryseobacterium; species Chryseobacterium sp. RU33C. The sequence goes on from NZ_FTMT01000035.1 coordinate 15,710, forward strand.
TACAATTTAGGTTTTATTTTCTCAGTTTCCTGAATGGTTACTTTGCTCCAGAAATCCTGTGAAAGGATATACTCATCAATCAAGCCGTCTATCCCTCCAAAATAAGAATAAATCATTTTCTTATCCACCCCGGCTGTAGCAGCAATACTATTCACTTTCAAAGCAGTATATCCTTTTGTTCTCAGTATTTTTCCAACCGCATCCAAAAATTTTTTTTTACTGCGTTCCTTGTTCCTGATACTTCCTGCAACAGACTTTCTTTCCATAATAAACTTTCAAACTTACAAGTTTATGATTTTTTTTTCATTTTAGACACTTTTTAGTGTCTAAATTTATATATTTGCAGAAACTAATAACCATTTTATATAAACAGACAATCAGAGTTGTGAGGTTGAGAGAGATCAGATTGTACCGTTAGTTCCCTCAGTATAAATATTCTAATATTCCATTACTGAGGTAAAACATTACTCTGGCAGCATCATTATCATATAATGGTGCTGCTTTTATTAATAAAGCATGTTTTTTTACCCATTACATATAAGTAAATACTTTATTTCTTGGCTGTAGATTTATCCAAACCTAATTTTCAGAATTTTGCTATTCTCTTACAACGCCCTATTAGAAAGGATTTTATTCAATTTTCAAAATATTTTCAAAAAAGTTTTATTTTTTTTCAACTTTAGACACTACCAAGTGTCTTATTTTGTATATTTGCTCCAAACTAATAACCATTTTATATAGAAACACTATTTGAGTTGGAAAAATTAAAAGTTTCGAACAAAAAACAACTAAGGTAAAAACACTAAATGCAACAGCGTCATGAATTTTCTAATGATGCTGTTTTCATTTAGGATGCTTTATCTTCGTTTTAATCTACAGAAAATTGTATGTACCGGGAATCCGGTATCAGAATAGTTGATATGAAGAGAGACTGTCCAGGGACAGTCTCTTATTTTTTAAAGATTGAAATGTATTAACCTCTGGCCTTTTCGTCTGTAAAAAACTGAAATCCATCCTTCTTCTCAATAAGCTGCATTGGATACAATGAAGGATTATATTCACCATTCAATACTTCATTCAGTGCATGTTTTTTGGATTCACCAAATGCAATAGCCAGAATATTACCCGCATTATTGATTATTGGTGCAGTTAATGTGATCCTGAACATTTCCTGAGACTTAAGATAATAGGCAGATACCCATTTTTCTTTTTCATTTAGCACTTCTTCCCCTGGAAATAATGAGGCTGTATGGCCATCATCTCCCATTCCCAGCAGGATAAAATCAAAAACTCCATCATCACCAAGAATAGTTCTGATCTGCTGCTCATAAGCTTTTGCATAATCTTCAGGAGTTATGCCTTCAGCATACATAGGAAAGATATGGTTTTGATCTACCGGAACCTGATTAAGAAGTGCCTCATCCGTCATCCGGAAGTTGCTTTTATCATCGTTTAAAGGAACCCACCTTTCATCTACCCAAAAAAAGTAGACTTTATTCCATTCTATCTGTTCTTTATATTCCGGTGTTGCCAAAAGTTTGAAAATGGCTTTGGGAGAAGATCCGCCACTTAATGCCACCACAAAACGGCCATTTTTCAGAATAGATTTTTTTGAAAGGTCAACAAATGCATCTGCTGCCCTGGTGTACAGTTTTTCCAGATCGTCAAATACTGTAATATTCATTTTCTGTTTGTTTAAATTTAGATTGTTTTTATACCCAGCTGTGTCCCTGTCTTTCTACCAAAGCATTAACGTCTTCCGGCCCCCAGCTTCCGGCTTTGTAATTGGGGAAAGAAAGATCTTTATCATTTTCCCATGCTTCCTGTATGGTTGTGACAACATCCCATGCTTCTTCCACCTGGTCGGAACGCATAAATAAGGTAAGATCTCCTAAAAGAGCATCCTGAAGCAAAGTTTCATAAGCTTCCGGAGTATCTTCTTTACAGGCAAAATTATCGAAAATCATTTCCGCAGGCTTCAAATCCAGCGTAAGTCCCGGTTTTTTGGTCATGAACTGTAATCTGATATCCATCATGGGCTGAATATTAATAATCAGTCTGTTAGCCGATAAATGATGCGGACTGTCTGAGAACGTTGAGTGAGGAAGCGGTTTAAACTGAATGGTAATATAAGAATGTTTTTCTTTCATTTTCTTTCCGGTACGGACATAGAAAGGAACATCCTGCCATCTTTCGTTATCCAGATAAAATTTAATCGCTGCAAAAGTTTCTGTATTGGAATCCGAAGCAATTCCATCTTCCTGACGATAGCCTTTCACTTCCACTCCGTTTATGGTTCCTTTTCCATACTGGCCTCTTACTGCATAATGTTCAACCTGATCGGAAGATATTCTTCGAATTGATTTCAGAACGTCTACTTTTCGGTCTCTGATTTCGCCGGACAGTAATGAAGCCGGCGGTTCCATAGCTACCATACACAGGATCTGCAACAGGTGGTTCTGAATCATATCCCTTAATGCTCCGGTCTGTTCGTAAAAAGCTCCTCTCGTCTCTACCCCAACTTCTTCCGCTACGGTAATCTGTACGGATTCTATGTATTTATGATCCCACAAAGGTTCAAAAATAGAATTTCCAAATCTGAATGCTAATATATTCTGTACGGTTTCTTTCCCCAGATAGTGGTCGATACGATAAATCTGTTCTTCTTCAAAAGTTTTAGCCAAAAGGCTGTTCAATTCAATAGCCGACTGTTTATTATGCCCAAAAGGTTTTTCAATAATAATACGATCTTTCTTAGGATCAGAGGCCAATGAGGTCGTTTTGATATGATTGGATATGGTAGCAATAAAATTAGGCCCGATGGATAAGTAAAACAACCTGTTTGCTCTTACCCCATATACGGAATCAAAATCCTGTAATTTCTGCTGTAAATTGTGATAAGAGCTTTCTTCATCCAGCTGATGCTGAAAGTAAGTAATATGAGCCTGAAAACCAGCCCAGTCTTCGGAAGTTACTTTTTTTCTGGAGAAGCTCTCAAGGTTTTCTTTGATATAATTTCTGAAATTTTCGTTGGTATTTTCTGCCCTTCCCAATGCTACAATATTAAAGCCTTTGGGCATTCTTCCATCGATATATAAGTTATAAAATGCCGGAAAAAGTTTTCTTTTTGCCAGATCTCCTGTAGCACCAAAAATAACGATAGTTGTTGGCTGCAAGATTCTATTTTGATTCATTTTTTCCGAATTTTAATTGTTTGCACTTTGCCAAGAAGTATGGAAAACTCCCTCTCTGTCAATACGCTGATACGTATGAGCTCCGAAATAATCACGCTGAGCCTGGATCAGATTCACGGGAAGAGATTCTGTGGTATAGGCATCAAAATACCCCAAAGCCGTCTGGATTCCTAAACTTGAGATTCCGTTGGCAACGGCATATCCTGCTGTTTTTCTTAAAGCTTTGATTTTTGATTTTACCAGTTCTGAAATCTCATGATCAAGAAGAATATTAGAAAGGTTAGGATTTTGGGTATACGCTGAATAGAATTTTTCCAGCAATACAGAACGGATAATACATCCTCCCCTCCAGATTTTCACAACATCTTTCAGAGGAATTTCGAAACCATATTCTTCAGATGCTTTTACGAGTAACGACAGACCTTGTGCATAGCTGATTAAGGTAGAAAGGAAAAGAGCATCACCCACTTCTTTGATGAACAATTCTGTATTTTCAGGCTTAATAATTTCGCTTTCACTATATATTTTTGAAGCCTGAACTCTTTCGTTTTTATAGGCAGATAAAATTCTTGAAGTTACTGCAATGTCAATAGTGGGAATAGAAACCCCGATTTCCATGGCCTGTTCGGATGTCCATTTTCCGGTTCCTTTTGCTCCTGCTTTATCTAAAATCTGATCTACAAGGTAGCCATCTGTTAATGAGTCTTTCTGGGTAAAAATATCTCTGGTAATTTCAATAAGGAATGAGTTCATTTCGCCATTATTCCATTCTTTGAAAACCTGATAGAGCTGTTCATTATTGAGACCCGCTCCTCTTTTAAGAAGATCATAAGCTTCACTGATCAGCTGCATAATTGCATATTCAATACCGTTGTGTACCATTTTCACATAGTTTCCGGCAGATCCTTTTCCCATATAGGCTGTACATGCTTCGTTGTCTACTTTGGCTGCAATGGCTTCCAGCATCGGCTTCAGAAGTTTGAATGCCTCCGGATCACCTCCCGGCATTATACTGGGACCTTTTCTGGCTCCTTTTTCACCTCCTGAAACTCCCATTCCCATAAAATGCAGTTTTTTCGATGCCAGATCAGCAACACGTCTGTTGGTATCTTCGAAATAAGAGTTTCCTGCATCAATCACGATATCGCCTTCGCTTAAAAGTGGGGTAATATTTTCCAGCACAGCATCTACAGGTTTTCCGGCAGGAACCATAAGAATAATTTTTCTTGGGACTTCCAGAACGGATACAAAATCTTCTAAAGAAACTGTACCTTTCACCTTCATTTCTGAAGCAGCTCCGCTTTCTAATTCTTTCACTTTTTCCTGATCAAGGTCAAATCCTGCGATTGAGAACCCATTATCAGCGATATTATAAAGCAGATTCCGCCCCATTACTCCAAGGCCAACCATTCCATAACTATATCTTTCCATTATATTGGTATTAATATGAATTTTATTATACAGTGAATAAAATTACACAAATGCCCATAATGAAAAAAATAAAAGGACATAAAATGTTTGCTTCACAATTGTTTCGTCCTCATTTATAAGCCCCTAATATTCACATTTTCACATGATTTTGTCTTTACAGAATAAAATTCGATCATTAATATGGGAATGATCTATTAAAACAGTCTGTTTTTTGGCATAATTAAACTTATATTTGCCAAAATTTATAAAGTAATGAACTATAAACTTGAACTCAACACTCAGGAGCCTAATTCTAAAATCGTTTTTAATAATATCATATTTGATTCGTTCAAGATTAATATAGTTGAAAGATATATCGGGTCAATGAAGGCTCGTCCTACATTATGTGAAGTTTTATTCAAGGTAAGAACTTTGGATAATGTCATTATCAACAGAAAAGATGGTCATGTAAGAGTAAAGGTAAAGGGTGATGATTTTGAAACGTATCAGAAATTATCCCGAGACCTGAATTCCTATGAATACAAAAACAAACTGATTAACAGAAAAGAGGTTGAACAGAATTATGTTCATTTCATCCTGAGTTTAGTAATTACAAATTATCAGCTTAATTAAGCTGTACCGGATATTCTCCTTCTATAATTTTACAGAGGGAGAATGTTCAGGAAAATAATACACAGAAAGCCATCGGTTTTTTAATTAAAAACTGTAAGTTATACTGAGCATTCCATTTTGATTCTCAGCGGTTTCGAGCTGATTTTTTTTAAATATAGTTTAAATCAAATTATTCGTTATTACTTAGCATATTGCTTCGATGATATTTTTCACTCCAATTCTTTCAAACAATTTGCTACTGCAAAATTTTATTGTACCTGAACAGAAATTTACCCAACCTTTAAGTATCTGTTTAATTATGAAAAAGCTATTATATATATCTTGTACTTTTATGGGGAACACTTCCTGCTCAAAGAAACACTGATGTAAATTTTGCAGTTTATAATAAAGCCGCTGGAACTGCCTGCAATATTGAGCTTAAAGAGGCTAACGACAACAATGCATCCATATTTCCATATAAGAAATTAATGACTGGTTTTTAATTGGGAATTAATTTATTGACTTATCCTTTTAAATAATAGTCGAGATTAATCATTAACAAAGGTTTTCTTATTGAGAGTCCTTCGACAGGCTCAGGGTGGAAAATCGAATACCACCCGAAATTTTTGAGCGTTTTCAGGCTGAGCCTGTCGAAGCTGGTATTACTAAAAGGGATAGGTCGATTAATTTAAAAGCATGGACTAATTCTTTTCGAAACAGTCTCTTTTTTATTTCAATAATTTAGAAAACCATACATAGATATCCATATCGCCGGGAATATTCATTTTTTTCCTTAGATTATACTTTTTGGTCTGCACCGTTCTTACTGAGGTGAAAGTATATTCAGCAATCTCTTTGGTAGAAAAATTCAGATAGATATATGCACAGAACCTTATTTCCGATATTTTTAAAGGAGAAATTTTCAGCAGCTCTTCTGAAAAATGTGGATAATATTCATTGAAACGGGTTAAAAACTCAGGATTATTTTCTTTGGCAAGCTGTATAATTTCTTTAAAAGCACTTTCATCTACAGATGGCTGATGAGGAATATCAATTTTATCCAGATTCTTGCTCTTATGTTTTCTATAGTAATACAGGAAAAGAAAAATGAAAAGAATACATACAGCAACACTTACTGATAATATAAAAAAGAGATTTTTTGTTTCTTTTTTTATTTTATTGGTTTCAAGTTCGTTTTGTTTATCAACGGTGTCATTCAATAGCTGGTTTTGGTTTTTGTTTGAAGACTCTATTTCCAACAGCCAATTGGAGTAATAGGCAATGCTGTCTTTTTGTCCCGTACTTTCATACAAGCTCTTTAGCTCCATAGCCACCGACTTTTGATAATTTTCGCTTTTATAATAATTATTAGCGATATTTTTACAGATCCATAAGTGATGCTGAGCTTCAGGAATTTGCTTAATGGATTTAAAATACCTACCAGCATAATACGACGTAATGTATCGTATCCCTATTTCATCTATTTTTTTTTCATTCTGAATGGCTTCCTCAATATATATTTTCGCAGAATCAGTTTTATTGAGGTCCAGATATATTCCGGCAAGATAAGGTGAAGTTTTATAGCTGTTGCTCAATCTATTCTTATCTATTCTGTAAAGTTCACCTTTATTTTCTCTGTAAATTTTGGAGTATTTGTATGCTGTTTTATAATGTTTTAATGCTAATTCTTTTTTATTAATTTCATTATATATTCCTGCATACTGCCAGTTGATAAGATAAATAAAGTAAGCATTATTGGTTTGCATCACTTTATCATACATTTCATCCAGTTGTTTCAATGAGGTAACTCTTTCTCCTAATTTCTGGTATAGCAACGATCTTTGAAGATGGAGATAAAATATGACTTCAAAATCTGTATCTGAATTGATGAGGTTTTCTTTTTCCACTTTATCTGTGTAATAAAAGGACCTCTTCATATCACTGTTCCGGTTATAAATATTGGCGATCTTCAGATACCCTAATGCCACACAATCATTGTAAGAATTTTGCTTACATACTTTAATAAGACTGTCTATTTTCTCAATTTCTTTTGGCCCGGCAGTAGAGAACTCAATATCAAAAAGAATATTCTTCATTTCTTGTTCTGTCTGCTGTGAATAGAAAAAGGAAGAAATCAAAAAGAATAAAACAGTTAGTTTTTTCATCATAATATTATCAATATAAAAATGCAATATTAATACTACACTATCACCACATTGGCTAAAATACATACGTATCACATACACAATATAAAGAAATCACAATATAACATTACTTATAATACAAAATTAGCAATTACTTTTGAATAACCGAATATTATATTCATTCTTCACACTACCACTATTTAAATACCTAATTTTTAAAATGAGAAAAACTCTATTATCATTATTTTTGATATCAGGCTTCTGTCTTTCCAATGCCCAAAGATGGGAATCTGCTTCCCAGAAAACATCTGACATCAGAAGAGAGGTTACAATCAAATTTGCTTATAAAACTGATATCAATACATTAATACAGTTATTAAAAAATGCTGAAGAAACAGGGGCTAATGCACAAGCTGTTACAATCCAGCTGCCCACTGCTGAGGGAACCATAGAAAAGTTTGCTGTATACAGCAATCCTGTCATGGAAAAATCTCTGGCAGAAAAATATGGATTAGGATCTTATGTAGGGATTGGAATTGACGATCCGTCCAAATATGTCAGGTTCAGTACATCACCTACAGAAATGCAGTCTATGATTATCAAGGATGGTGTTTTTCAGTTTATAGAACCTATCACAACGGATAAAAAAACCTATGGAGTGTTCTATAAAACCAAGAGGACAGATTCTGAACATGGTTTTAGCTGCAACATGGAAGGCAAAAAAGAACTGGATATCAAATCTTTAAAGAATTCAGGAAAAAACAAACTTGCCGGAATCAATATTACCGGAAGACCAGCTGCATCAATGTACAGAACTTATAGGCTGGCTTTGTCTGCAACCGGCGAGTATACAACACTTTTTGGAGGTGTTGCGGGCGCACTTGCCCAGATGAATAATACTATGACCCGTGTAAATGGTGTTTTTGAAAAAGAATTTGCAATTCATCTTACGATACAGAATTTCCCCAATATCATCTATGCCAATCCGGCCAATGATCCTTATACGGATGATTTAAACGGCGAGCTGCAACAAACTTTAAGCGCTCAGGTAGGTGATGCCAATTATGATATAGGACATGTCTTTAATGCAGCCGGAGGGGATGGAAATGCAGGATGTATAGGTTGTATCTGTACTGATCCTACGGCTGCAGAGCCATTGGGTAAAGGTTCCGGGTATACTCAAAACCAGAATCCTGTGGGAGATACATTTGATATTGATTATGTAGCTCACGAGATGGGACATCAGCTTGGAGGCAACCATACATTTTCTACAGTTACAGAAGGTTCGGATGTCAATGTAGAACCTGGAGGAGGTACAACCATTATGGGGTATGCGGGAATTACTGCCAATAATGTTCAGATGAACAGTGATGCGTATTTTCATTATTCATCAATCAATCAAATCCTTACCAACCTTGAAAGTAAAGTTGGATGTGGTGTAGCTGAAAATATTGCCAATAATGCTCCTGCCATTACTCCGCTTATTTCTTATCATATTCCTAAAGGAACAGCATATTACCTGGATGCCAATGCAGTTGACGCCAACGGAGATCAGTTTACCTATAACTGGGAACAGTATGACAGCGTGGGCTCAACCAGTTCAATCTCCGGAGATAGCGGATGGGGCTTCAATCCTGAAGGTTCTCTTACCCGTTCTTTCCCTGCAGTGGCTACCGGAAGAAGATATTTCCCAAGTCTTCCTATTGTGATGAGCGGTAAATTGACCAACAAAAACACCTGGGAAACAGTTTCATACATCCCCAGAGTCTTACATTATGCTGTATCTGTTCGTGATAATAATCCGAACAGGCCTTTAACTATTTCTGCTGAAAATACAGTAACTGTAGGAAATGACGGACCTTTCAAATTCAAAGGATTAAGCGAAGCTACTATCTTATATAATAACGCTTCCAATACTATTTCCTGGGATGTTGCCAATACAAACCTGGCTCCCTATAATGTTGCCAATGTAAAGATTGAATATACAACTGATCTGAATAATGGATCAGCATGGACAGAACTGGCATCCTCAACACCTAATGACGGCAGCTTTGACATACAGATGCCTGCTGCATTACAGGGAAACATTAAACTGAGAATTTCAGCTGTCGGAAATATATTTTATGCTGTCTCACCTTCAATTACCGTAGGAAGTGCTCCTGCTTCATTAAATAATCCTCCAACGGGGCTTGCTGCTTTTGAAAATGATATATTAAAAACTTCAGCCACCGTTTCATGGAATCATATACCGGGAGCAACCTATTCTGTGAATTACAGAAAAATGGGAACAGCAAACTGGTCTAATGCTGTAAGCCCAATTAATTCTGTATTGCTGAATAATCTTGAGGATGAAACTTCTTATGAAGTTCGTATTGCGTCCGTGATTAATAATGTTGCGGGAGAATTTTCACCGGTTTATAATTTTAAAACGAAAGGATTACGCACAGGATATGATTACTGTCTGATGACTACGGGAGGAAATACGACAAACAGTCCGTATTTCAGCGGAATTTTGAGAGTAACTTTAGCCAATGTGGATTTAGCTGGAAATGGGACAACCGTTCAGCACGCTTATAAAGACTATTCGGAAGACCCTGCGAAACTGATTCAGCTTACTCAGGGTGCGCAATATAATATGAACTATATTGTGTATGCTAACCGTGCAGGAGGAAACTTTCAGGATTGGGTACAGGCATGGATTGATTACAACAGAAACGGAGTATTTGAGGCTTCGGAAAGAATAGGAATTAACGGAGCTGTTCCGGACGCCAATAAAAGACATCAGGGAAGCTTTGCATTTGCAGTTCCGGCCAATGCTTATAATGGTGACAAAACATTAAGAATGAGAGTAGCCAGCGGCTTTTTCAATGCTTCAGCTGATGCGTGTACAAGTCCATCTTTAAATGATAATGGTGATCTTTTCTCAAGAGGTTCGGTATGGGATTTTTCTGTAAAAATCAATGCGGCACTTGGGGTTAAGGAATCCGTTCAGTCATCTTCTGATCTTGAAATCTATCCTAATCCGGCAGATACATTTGTAGAAGTGAAGAATCTGAAAGGCAAAGCCGATTACAAAATCTACAGTGCGGACGGAAGACTTGTTCAGGAAGGGAAACTGGATGGCCAGAGAATCAATGTAGCTTCATTGATTAAAGGAATGTATGTGATCACTGTAAAGGATGACAAGACTACTTACAATACGAAATTAATTAAGAAATAGTAATAATTAGTACCGTGTACCTGTAGGTTAATCGTGATACCTGCAGGTACTTTTTCTCAACATCTTTTAAAATAATACAGCCCAATAAATAACTCATAGTAAATCAAAATATCCAGCAAAGTAAATACATTTTCATTTAAACACCTTTTAATGTTGTACCTGCAGTATAGATTGGGTTTTCTGCAGGTGCTTTTAAAAAAATATACTTGAACAGGGATATAACATTATATTTATAAAACATTTTTTAATCATCGTTTGTGTTTTGTACCTGCATTAGAAGTGGTTTTCTGCAGGTACTTTTATTAAGATAACAATTTAAAAAAATCTATATGATAAAAAAACTACTCTTTCTGATATGTATTGGCTTTTCAGTTTTATCATTTTGTCAATCCGATGAGGTTCTGTTTATCGGAAACAGTGTGACCTATTTTAATGACATGCCTGAAATTTTCAAAAATATAGCCGCTTCAAAGGGGAAAAATCTGTCTGTAACAACCCATACTCCCGGAGGAACCGGATTTGTGAATCATGTGGATGATCCTTCACTGTATCAGAAAATAAGGTCTAAAAATTATAAGTATGTTATCATGCAGCCCGGAACTGGTGAATCTGCAGGTCATTCTTATCCTGTTTCCGTAACAGCCGAACGCGGGCGAAAAATAAGAGATTCTATTCGTAAATACAGTCCTTGTTCTAAAATATTCCTGTATGAAATTCCTTATGGAGTACCCTCTGCCAATGATTACAACACCTATTTTGCTTTTCAGCAGAAAATTAAAGATTCCATTACAAAGATGTCTAATCTGATGCAGGTGGAAATGGTACCTGCGGGAGAATCTGCAAAACATTACTATAATTCTTCCCAGGATCTGGCTCTTCACGGATCTTATAACGATATTCATCCGGGGCCTAAAGGAAGCTATCTTGTGGCGGCTTCTATGTATTCTGCAATTTTTCAGGATCATGTCTTTCCATCCACTTTTTATAACGGACTGCCTCAAAATACCGCTGAAAATTTTCAGAATATTGCAGATCTTGTTTTTTTTAATAATCCGGCGCAATGGAACATTAACACGTTTCATCTTCATTCGGATTTTATAGCTGGAATTAATGGTACGACTGTAAGTTTTACCAATCATTCTGCAAATTATACTTCTGTATCATGGAACTTTGGAGATGGCACCACCGATTCGACATTGAATCCGATTCATCACTATTCCGCTCCGGGAAATTATACGGTATCACTTACTGTCAGCAAAAATTCCTGTGCAGAAACTTTCAGTAAAGCAATTACTATTGGTTCTCTGGGAACTTCGGATATTAATATACAGCCTGAGTTTATATTTTACCCTAATCCTGTGAAAGACTTTGCCTATATCACAAGTAAGGAAAAGATAAAAGAAATAATCATTTACAATAGTGAAGGAAGAAGGGTATCCAACATCTCAGATACAGAAATTGCTGATCATAAAATAAATTTTTCACACTACCAGAAAGGAATGTATATCGTGAATATTATTTTCAAAAACAATCAACAAAAAATCATTAAAATAATTAAATAATATAGTGATGACAAACAGATTAAACAAAATCTTCATTTACTCCTTAATTTTCAATGCATGTATGCTGAATGCCCAGCAAAAAGGCACTTCAGAGATAAAGATAGGATATGGTGTGCTGTCTTCCAACGAAATTGGCAAAGTCTTTTCAGATATTATAACTGCACCATTTTCTTACGCTGAACCGAAAGCAACTGATGAAAAACATTCCGGAGCTCTTTTTATTGGTTACAATTATGCCATTAAAGATAACTGGACTATCGGTACAGACCTTGTGTATGAAAGATATACAGCTTCCGTTAAAGATCAAAACCATATTATTGCCAGCCAGAAGAATGATATTTACACACTGGCCGTAAACAGTACTTATTCTTATATCTCAAAGCCTAAGTTCAGAATGTACTCAGGGGTTGGTTTAGGATATACTTTTTCAAATGAAAAGCTTAGTCCTAATCAGTCAGATGTTCAAAGTATGTATTCAAAAAACAGTTCTTTCAACTTTCAGGTAATGGGAGCAGGTGTAAGAATAGGCGGAAAACTTGCAGGATTCGCAGAATTAGGATTTGGATATAAAGGTATAATTAATTTAGGGATCAGCTATCAGCTTTAATTATTAACCTTGTATTCCTTATTTCAAGTTAAAAACAGCTATTTACAATCATCACAATTTATGCTAAATACCGACAAAATATGTTTCCGTAGGGATTCCGGCTCTTTTATCGTTGAGGTTGTTTAAACTTTTATAATCATTATTTTAATCATAAAAGGCACAAAAGTTTTAAATACTTACCTTTATTCAAAGAGAATACCCCGAGGCAGAGCCTCGGGGTATTCTCTTTGAATAAACAATTTGCATATAAAAGTGTGTCTATTTAGCTGCCGTAGTAATTTTATTAAATGCATAAGGCACTACTCCTATTCCCAGTGTAAGTAAAACACCAACGAGGTCATTCAGATTGGGAAAATTATTTACATCAAAATAGTTCCAGATGGCAAAGGTGGTGAGAACACATGCCAGACCTACAGACACTAACCCGCTTATAAATGCAAGAAAACGGCTTACACTTGTGTTAGGTTTTTCGGTATTGGAATCTGAAGTGCTGTTAAGTGCTGCCACAGCATCCATCATTGCCTGCTGGCTTCCAAACGAAGCGGCTAAAAAAGCTTCTTTTTGCTTTGTTTTTTCTTCTTCTATCTGAACATTAGCATCCTTATCCAAAAGAAGATCCTTTAAAGATACCTTGCTATTTTTCAGTTTAAAAAATACAATACATGTAATTAAAAGAAAGAGCAAAATGGGAGAAAGTGCAATCCACTTTTCGGCATCTGTTATAGGAGTTATCGTAGGTACAGAAGTTGTGGCAGAAGGTTGTTGTGCAAAAAAGCCGACAGATATAAAAAATGTGGTCAATAATAAAATAAAATTCAATGGTTTCATCGGGATTAGTTTAAAGGTTGTTAATGATTTGTTTTGAATTGCATCTGAATATATTCTACAGCCTACAATTTATTTTATAACAAATATTGTAATTATATAACAACCTGTCAATTACCCATTTGGGTAATATCCTATCCCTATTTTAAAATTTATAACCTGAAAAGCGATGTATTTTCAGGTTGTTAAGTTTCCGGTTTGATTTTCTATCATCAATTTCCAAAATTGACAAAATGAGGAACATCTGTTGCAAAACTGTTCAAAGGTAAAAGATTATTTCTGTTACTGTTAAAATCAAAAACAGAATTATTATCAAAAGGAACGCGTGGATAATACATGAAAGAAATCTGAATCCTGTTGAAAACCAGATATGGATTATTAATTAACACACCTATTCCGATTTTTGTATTGACTTTGGTCTTCAGCAATTTATCATCAGGCATTCCCAGCCAGCCCACTGCGGTAGTTAAATAAGGACTGAAATGGAAATTCTTCCAGGTTTTATTGATAAAGAACTGAAGCTGATATCTTAATACTATTTTTTTTGTCCCGATATAATCTGAATTGTAAACAGGAAATTCGTCTGCAGAAGAAAGGTTGATCCTATCCTTATAAGAGTAATTATGCTGTGGATTTCCCAAGGCTAATGTCGGAGAGAAGAAATGTCTTGCTTTGGCAAATTTCCAGTCCGTCAGGTTGGTAAAATAAGTTCCGTCAAAACGGAAAGATTCCCTGTTCCGGCTGTCTTCATTAAAAAACCTTCCAAACTGTGCTTTCACTGTGAAATATCCCAACTTTGTAAAACGACCGTAAGATGCAGAGATCCCCACATACGGATTCACTTCTTTATTTCTTGATAAGCCTCCGGCAATGAGGTTCACAGAATTACCATAAGCTACATCCTCTGGCAAATCATACTGGAAAATATTCTTCTGAACTGAAAAGTTTCTCTGAATAAACCCAACAGACATCAGAAAACTGTTATAAGAACTGAAATATTTGTACTTGTCAATTCCCGGACTGTCTTTGTACTGATAGTTCTGAAATCTTCCTATTATGGCAATATTGCTGGATACCTTCTCACTGGGGTCAGATGAAACCGGAATCTGATACCCACCCCATACATCTTCGCTGTACACTTTAATCTGAACTTCCGGAAAAGTGGTATCTGTTTCTATCGGAAGCAAAACTTTACGCATAAAATATTCGAATGTAAAACCTCCCGCCCATTTCGTTAAAGGTGAGAAAAAGTCTCTTCTGAGGCTGAAATTGATTCTTTCATTTCTCGAAAAATCCCGTTCCCCAAGAATCTGGGCGTTGATATAGGTACCAAAGAGATTATATGTGGTATAGCTTCCTAAAAGATAATCCTGCTTCTCTTTGGAGTCATTTCTGTAAAGAAAGTCTAAGGTGTGTCCCAGTCCCAGTACATTCTCTTCAGTAACTCCCAGGCCAATCTTGCTTCCTGAATAGCTTACTCTTGGCTTCAGACTCCAGGAATCAAGAACCCTTACAACAACATCTATAGAGTCTTTACCGGAAATACTATCAGAAACACTGATATTAACTCTGTTTATAAAAGGCATTGTTCTGAGCAAACGCTCAGATTCGTAAAGTTTTTGGGCGTTGTACTCTTCTCCTTCTTTAAAAAGCAAAAAATTATTAACTGTAGATCTTCTGGTACTGGAATGAAGGTGATCCTTTATCCAGTCATACCATTTGCCTATTTCCTTACTGTCTTTAGAGCCATATCCGAAAGGGTCAATGGTTTCTATCCTGACATTTCTGATAATTCTTTTGTTATAAGTGTTTTGCGAAAGTTTTTCAGTATTGGACTTAACAGAAGTTGAATCCGGTTCTCTACGAAATATAAAGCGGTGAATGAATTTGGTAACTTTTCTTTTATCAGAAAATTCTTCAATTTTATAATAAAGTGAATCTTTCTTCTCCTGTGCATTTAAAAAGAAAAAACCACTTAAAAAGAAAATCAGAGTTACAGTCGTTCTAGTCATTAGCCATCAAAATTCAATTCAGTTTGTTGTATCAATTTATACGCCAATAGGGCTTAAACACCTACCACATTTAGGATTTTTTTCTATATACAACTTACTTTATTGAATATTTTCATACAGAAATAGAAAAACACCTATGTTTTACTGTCAGATAACCGCTAATTTACAATCATTTTTTATTTCACTTTTATTTCCAGAAAAAGATCCATATTCTCAAAACTAACTTAAATCATAAAATAAAAGCAACCGCAACAACCTTTTTTTGCTTATTTTTACTCATTATAAATAAAAATAATACATGAAAAAAATTGTACTTACGGGAATAGCATTTATAGGAGGGTTTCTAACAGCCAATGCGCAGTGTAAAGCCGTAAACACTATTGCAGAAAGTTTTGATACCTGGAAAGATATCAATAAATGCTGGAGTGTTCAATCCGGAAAAGCGATGCTTTATGCCAGTGAAAAAAGAATTATATTTTATTCTATGAACAATCCCAGAGAAAATATGTATCTGGTAACCCCGGAAATTAAAGCCGGAACCTATACACTGTCTCTTGACCTTTCTGATAATGGAGGAGAAACTACCTTAGAACTTTTCTCAATAGATAACCCTTCAGATATAAAAACCTATATTTCGATCACTAAACCTTCCAAAATAACAGGAGAGAAAAAAACATTTACAGTTTCTTTGAAAAAAGATTCACATTTAGGGTTGAAAGTCTTGCTGAATGGCGTTCATCAGGCTGTTTATATGGATAACTTATCTCTACAGGCTAAGAAATAGGTTTAGGATAAAGTCTAATGCTGACCGGCAAAAAAAGAATTTACTATTCTATAATACAAGCCCAAAATAGTTATTATTCAAGAAAACAGTCTAATATATTAAGATGCAAAACTTTGACACTATCCCACAAAGTGTGTAAGTTAAAAAGTCAGGGCTTGGATTTTATAATCTGAGCCTTTCTTCAAAAATAAGCATAAATTGGTTGAG
>NZ_FTMT01000027.1:0-58443 GCF_900156015.1 Chryseobacterium sp. RU33C
ATTGGTTCAAAGAGGTGGAAGAAGCAGATTTTAAATCTTTTTCTACCTTAAGAAAAACAATAATGAATCATTACAGGGATATTTTAAACTATTTTCATCTAAGAAGCACCAATGCTGCTGCTGAATCCTTCAATGCGAAAATAAAAAACTTCAGAATGCAGCTCCGCGGTGTAAAAGACAAAGCATTCTTCTTATTCAGATTAGCTAAACTTTTTGCCTAGCCCCCAAATTTTGCGCTTGATCCGAAATCAGAATCAGATATCGTTGGAAAGCTGTTGAAATTGAAAATAAAGCCACTAAAGAAGCATCAGAAAAATAAATATCCGAAGTAGGTATTTGCTACTACTCCGGATTTATATATATTTTACTTTGCCTTCTTTAAGAGCCGAAGCGCTCTCTGGACTCTCTTTTTAAAATCATAGTTTAGTAATCGTTCTATCAGGAGAAGGTGATTCTGTTCCCTGCGCCCTTGTTTGACTTTGAGACGGGGATGCTGAAGAGGTAGATCCTGTTCCCGCACCTGCTTGAGGTTGATTTTGGGGATTTGTCATATGACTAAGACTATTTCCCGGTGCCACTGTTTGAGTTTGAGACGGGGATGCTGAAGAGGTCGATCCTGTTCCCGCCACTTTTTGAAATTGATTTTGGGCATCTGTACTCTGAAGAGGCTTTTTCTTCACCTCGTCTATTTGACTTTGAGACAAAGCGGATGCTGGAAGAGCCGAACTTGTTCCCGCACCTGCTTGAAGTTGATTTTGGGAAGATGTCATATGAGGAAGACTATTTCCCGGTGCCACTGTTTGAGTTTGAGACGGGGATGCTGAAGAGGTCGATCCTGTTCCTGCCACTTTTTGAAATTGATTTTGGGCATCTGTACTCTGAAGAGGCTTTTTCTTCACCTCGTCTATTTGACTTTGAGACAGAGCGGATGCTTGAAGAGCCGAACTTGTTCCCACACCTGCTTGAAGTTGATTTTGGGAAGATGTCATATGAGGAAGACTATTTATATTTCCCGAAACCTCTGGTTGACCTTGAGACGGTGATGCTGGAAGAGCCGATCCTGATCCCTGTGCCTTTAAAATTTTCAATTTATCAGTCATTGACATATGATTATTTGGATCATTATTTATCCTAATGTAACTGTCATTGTAAATGTCACTGTCTCTGTCTCTGTAACGTATCGCTGGTTTTTTTTCAATCGGGTTACCAGTAAAATCAATTGTTTTGACAGAGTAGTAATTTTTTATGCTCATATCTACTCCATAACCTTTAATATTATTTTTCTTTAAATCCAGATAGTTAAGGTTTGATAGGTCATCAATATCAGGTAATTCTTTAAAACGGTTGTATCCTAAATCCAAACTTTCGAGTTTTTCAAATTCTCCTATGCCAATAGGAAAATCAGTAAGCTTATTATGTGCAACTTTCAGTTCGGTAAGGTTTGGTAGTTCTCCAATATTAGATAGTTCTGTAAGTTTGTTTTTGGTGAAATCCAAACTTTTGAGTTTTTTACAATTTTCTATGCCACTAGGAATATAAGTAAGCTTATTATGTGCAACTTTCAGTTCGGTAAGGTTTGATAGTTCTCCAATATTAGATAGTTCTTTAAAACGGTTGTGTCCTAAATCCAAACTTTCGAGTTTTTCAAATTCTCCTATGCCACTAGGAAAATCAGTAAGCTTATTATGTGCAACTTTCAGTTCGGTAAGGTTTGGTAGTTTTCCAATATTAGATAGTTCTTTAAGTTTGTTTTTGGTGAAATCCAAACTTTTGAGTTTTTTACAATTTTCTATGCCACTAGGAATATAAGTAAGCTCATTATCTGCAACTTTCAGTTCGGTAAGGTTTGATAGTTCTCCAATATTAGATAGTTCTTTAAAACGGTTGTCTCCTAAATCCAAACTTTCGAGTTTTTCAAATTTTCCTATGCCACTAGGAAGATGAGTAAGCTTATTATGTGCAACTTTCAGTTCGGTAAGGTTTGGTAGTTTTTCACCAGAAAGGTTATCTAAGTTCTTAAGTTGGTTGTTATCTAAATAAAGTATTTTAAGATCTTTTAGGTCGTTTATACTGCTAGGTACATTTTTAAGATTGTTGGTATGTAAATCAAGGTGAGTAAGATTATCAATCTTCAATATTGCAGGCATCACTCTCGATAACTCATCGTTAGTTAAATACAACTCTGACAAATTTAATTGTCTTCCTAAAGATGCGTCTTGATTTAAAGCACTTTGTATTCTTTTTTTAATTTCTGTTAATTTTTTAAAATTCAAATTCATATTTATTTTTTTTATGTTTAAAAAGTATTTTTAAAGTTTTATTGATCTAAAGCATTTTAATATGTTTACTATCTTTAGACAGAACATTTTCTCTCTTCTGATTAAGCAAAGTTCTTGATTAGCTACCACCTTTTGTTTTTGATCAGCAATATCTCATACTTTGTTTGTATGGAATATTACCTCAAATAACATTATTTTTTTAACTGATCAAAGACGGTTTCCACAATATCTTTTACAAAAGCATATTGAATAAAATAATCTCATTATAATAAACTAGTTCTCTGGAATGGATATTTTTAGAGAACTAATTTCTTCTAATTCTTACTGCTTAGGATTTATATGTATCTTTTCTTGGTCTTCGTTGAGAACCAAACCGCTCTCCGGACTCTCTTTTAAAAGCGTGGTCGTTTTGGAGACGAAGGTGAAGAATCTAATTCTTCTTTTATTCCCAGTTTCCCTGTTTGAGGTTGAGACGACGACGGAGATGCTGAAGAGGTCGATCCTTTTCCTGCAGCTGTTAAAAGTTGATTTTGGGTAGATGTCATCTGAAGAAGACTTTTATTTTCCCCCCCCCCTTTTTGACTTTGAGACGGAGGGAATGATGAAAGAGCCGATTCTCTTCCCTGTGACTCTATTTCAGGTTGAGACGGAGATACTGAAGAGGTCAATCCTGTTACTTGTGCCCTTGTTTGAGTTTGGGTAATTGCCATATGATGATCCTTATTCTCTGCTGACCCTGCCTGAGCTTGAGACTGGGATGCTGAAGAGGTCGATCCTGTTCCCGCCACTTTTTGAAATTGATTTTGGGCAGATGTCATCTGAAGGAGCTCACCATTTTTCCCTCCCGCTGTTTGAGTTTGAGTAATAGGCATTTGATGATCCTCTGTTGACCCCGCATGAGGTTGAGGTGGAAGTTGGGCAGATTCAATCGGTAATTCTGATATTGAATTTAGGTTTCGACGTTTGGCATCCACATTCGCCGAATAATCTTCAATGCCACCTTTTGCCAGAGAAATAGATACTTCATGCGGTGTACCATTTCTTTCATCAGTGAGATTTATTGTACCTGTAATGTCTTTAATCGTTCTTTCTGATTTATTTGAAGACGGATTATTACTAAAATCTAATTGTTCCAGATTGTTCGATAATTCTAAGCCTTCAGGTAGGTCCAAAAGCTTGTTGAAACTTACTTCCATTCTTTCGATATTGCTAAATAATTCAAGTTCATCAACTAACATATGATGATTCCTATTCTCTGTTGACTCTGCCTTAGGTTGAGGTGGAAGTTGGGCAGATTCAATCGGTAATTCTGATATTGAATTTAGGTTTCGACGTTTGGCATCCACATTCGCCGAATAATCTTCAATGCCACCTTTTGCCAGAGAAATAGATACTTCATGCGGTGTACCATTTCTTTCATCAGTGAGATTTATTGTACCTGTAATGTCTTTAATCGTTCTTTCTGATTTATTTGAAGACGGATTATTACTAAAATCTAATTGTTCCAGATTGTTCGATAATTCTAAGCCTTCAGGTAGGTCCAAAAGCTTGTTGAAACTTACTTCCATTCTTTCGATATTGCTAAATAATTCAAGTTCATCAACTAACATATGATGATTCCTATTCTCTGTTGACTCTGCCTTAGGTTGAAGTTGAGACGGAGCGGATGCTGGAAGAGCCGATTCTTTTCCCTGTGACTCTGTTTGAGTTTGGGCATCTACCATCTGACGATTCCTATTATTTTCCACCCCCACTACTGGAAGAGCTGATTCTTTTCCCTGTGACTCTGTTTGAGTTTGGGCATCTACCATCTGACGATTCCTATTATTTTCCACCCCCACTATTTGACTTTGAGACAGAGCAGATGCTGGAAGAGCCGAACTTGTTCCCACACCTTCTTGAAGTTGATTTTGGGGAGATGTCATATGAGGAAGACTATTTATATTTCCCGAAACCTCTGGTTGACCTTGAGACGGGGATACTGAAGAGGTCGATCCTGTTCCCGGTGCCACTGTTTGAGGTTGAGACGGGGATGCTGAAGAGGTCGATCCTGTTACCTGTGACTCTGCATGAGGTTGAGTTAGAAGTTGGGCAGATTCAATCGGTAATTTTGATACTGGATATAGCTTTCGCTTGTCATTCAAAACATTATACAAATAACTTCTAATTGTACCGTCTGCCAGAGTACGCGTTACTTCTTTCAGTGTACGATTTCTTAGTTCAATGAGATTAGGGTCGTCATTAATCATTTTCATTAGCTGATTTCTAGCGGGTAGACGATAAAAATTACGCTCTTGAGGAATATCAAAAGGTAACTTACTCAAAAATTCATACACTACATTTTTGGAAAATTTTTCCACGATCTTGTCTCCTTTAGTGATAGTAACGGAACCTAAATCAGGGTTCTCTATCTTACGTCTGATTTCTTCCAAGTCTTTATCATTCGGATACAAAGTCTTTAATGTATTATTAGATTTTTCCTCTATCTTATTTATTGTATCTTTAATGCGTTTAATAGTTTTTTTTGATTCATTTGAAAGCCGTTTATTACTAAAATCTAATCTTCTGAGATTTACCAAATTGTCTAAGGAAAATGTCTCAGGAATATATTGAATAGGATTCCCATCTAGATTCAGTTCGGTAAGGTTTGATAGACGAAAAAATTCCTCAGGTAGGTATTTGAGCTGGTTATCATTTGAAACTAAACGTTCGAGTTTTTCATATTTTGATATGTTTTCAAGAAGTAGAAGTCTATTATTTGAAACATTCAGATCTTTAAGGGTTAATAGATTACCAATCCTTGGAGGTATGAAATAAAGTTTGTTGTGACTTACATCTAATTTTTCGAGATTTTCTAATTTTGAAAAGCCTACTTCAGGAAGTTCTTCAATTTCATTCCTATCTAATTTCAAACTCTTTAATTTTAGGTTACCTATCAAATTAGTTACTTTCGTAAGCTTGTTGTTACTTAAATCAAGTTCCGTAAGACCAGGAATTTTTTCTATTAAGGGCATCGCGTACAATAAATCCCAGGAATTTAAATCCAAGTGTGACAAATCTAAGGTTCTTCCTGAATCTCCTTTTTGCTCTAAAGCATTTTGTATTCTTTCTTTAATTTTTGTTAGTGTTGATTTTGGTTCTTGTTCATCCGTAATCATATGTATTTTTTTTATGTTTAAAAAGTATTTTAACGTTATATTAATCTAAAGCATTTTAATATGTTTACTATCTTTAGACAGAACATTTTCTCTCTTCTGATTAAGCAAACTTTTTGATCAGCTACCAACTTTTGCGTTTGATCACAAATATCTCATACTTTGCTTGTATGGAATATTACTTCAACTAACATTAATTTTTAACTGATCAAGAACGGTTTCCACAATATCTTTTACAATAGCATAGTGAATAAATTAATCTCATTATAATAAACTAGTTCTCTAGAATGGATATTTTAGAGAACTAATTTCTTCTAATTCCTACTACTTAGGATTTATATGTATCTTTTCCTGGTCTTCGTTGAGAACCAAACCGTTCCTTTTAAAGTCGCCGTTGAGGAGTGGATACTGTTCCCTGTTCAACTGTTTGACCTTGAGACGGGGATGCTGAAGAGGTCGATCCTGTTACCTGTGACTCTGCATGAGGTTGGGCATCTACCATCTGACGATTCCTATTATTTTCCACCCCCACTATTTGACTTTGAGACAGAGCAGATGCTGGAAGAGCCGAACTTGTTCCCACACCTTCTTGAAGTTGATTTTGGGGATTTGTCATATGAAGAAGACTATTTCCCGGTGCCACTGTTTGAGATTGAGAGGGGGATGCTGGAAGAGTTGATCCTGTTCCCGGTGCCACTGTTTGAGGTTGAGACGGGGATGCTGAAGAGGTCGATCCTGTTACCTGTGACTCTGCATGAGGTTGGGCATCTACCATCTGACGATTCCTATTATTTTCCACCCCCACTATTTGACTTTGAGACAGAGCAGATGCTGGAAGAGCCGAACTTGTTCCCACACCTTCTTGAAGTTGATTTTGGGGAGATGTCATATGAGGAAGACTATTTATATTTCCCGAAACCTCTGGTTGACCTTGAGACGGGGATACTGAAGAGGTCGATCCTGTTCCCGCCCCTGTTTGAAGTTGAATTTGGGTAGATGTCATATGAAGAAGCCTATTTCCCGGCATCTCTGTTTGAGGTTGAGACGGGGATGCTGAAAGAGCCGATTCTGGTTCCTTTTCCACTGCCTGAACATTTTGGGTATTTGGTATACCTAGAAAATCATTAATAGCATTTTGGTGTTCCGATTCAAAATTTTTGTATTCCTGTCTTATTGATTCTACCTTATCAAGAGGTGCTAGCAACGTCCGAAGTTGTTCCTTTTGGTCAGCGAACTGAAATACTTCATCTCCAAGCAATTCAAAATTGTTAACTATTGTATCAGATCTCTTTCCGTCTCCATCATTCATCATAAAAGTGTTCATAACTTTCTCATAATTATTGATAAGATTATCCCGTGCTATTTCAAGAGGATCCTTTTTTATTAATCCTTTATCAGACAGAAAACGATTGGTCACTTTTTTTAGCTTTTCCTCATCCAAAATACGAATATCATTATCAGTTTGAACCGTAAACATCTCAGTAAAGTCTCTAATTACATCAGGAGTTAACGAGCCTAAACCAAATACTATATTTTCTGACATCGAAGGCAGATTTCTTTCTCCAGTAACATTTACATTATCTTTCCAATTTTGAAATTTCTTTTCAGCATCTTTATACTTGACATTAGGGTCCATATTAAGTGCATTCTCAATTTCCTTTTGAGAATAAACCAAGTTAGCCAGGGCATTTGCCGCTTCTATTCTTTCGACTTTTGGCAGACTTTCCAGTTTACCCGTTTCCTCAATCATGGCCTGCCTTTCTATCATATATTGTTCTTGCGGCGATAATTGATTTACTTCTTGTTTTGACTTTAATAGCTCTGCGATCTTCACACTCATCAAATTTTGTTTAACAGGAGTGGAACAGTCTCCCAGAGAAATAGCTATTTCTGCCTGTTTACTATTTCTTTCTGTAGTTTCTTGACTGCTATCGAGCAGTTGGGATAACAACTTTTTAGTGGTAGGACCATATAACTCCAGGTTAGAAGTAGTATCAACAGGTACCTTACTCAGAAATTCTTTTATTACATTTTTGGAAGACTTTGTCTGGTTGCTATCCCCAATAGTACCAATAGTAGAGGAACCTAAATCAGAAGTCTCTATCTGTCGTACGATATTTGCCCTCTCATCATCATTCGGATACAATTGACTTAATGTATATTCAAATCTATCATTTACCTGCTCTATATTGTTCATAATCATGTCCACATAATTACTTGATCGAGGTGAAAGAAAGTTGTCACTAAAATCTAAGTGTTCGAGATTTCCCAAATTATCTAAGGTTTTAGGAAGATCATAAATCTGATTATTATTAACATTCAGATGGGTAAGGGCTGATAGTTTATCAAATTCGGGAGGTAAGTTGAAAAGCTTGTTGTTAGTTAAACCTAAGCGTTCGAGATTTCCTAAATTTACTAAGGTTTGAGGAAGAAGTTTGATCTCATTATTTCCAGCATTCAGATCAGTAAGGTTTGATAGATTACCAATACCTAGAGGTAAACTATCGAGCTTATTGTAACCTAAATCTAAGCTTTGGAGATTAGATAGTCTACCAATAACGTTTGGTACGCTCGTAAGCCCGTTGTTATTTAAATCTAATCTTTTGAGATTTCCTAAATTTACTAAGGTTTGAGGAAAACGTTGAATCTCATTATTTCCAGCATTCAGATCGGTAAGGTTTGCTAGATTACCAATACCTAGAGGTAATCTATTAAGCTTGTTGTGACCTAAATCTAAGCTTTGGAGATTAGATAGTTGACTAATACTGTTTGGTACGCTCGTAAGCTCGTTGTTACTTAAATCTAAGCTTTGGAGATTTCCTAAATTTACTAAGGTTTGAGGAAAACGTTGAATCTCATTATTTCCAGCATTCAGATCGGTAAGGTTTGCTAGATTACCAATACCTAGAGGTAATCTATTAAGCTTGTTGTGACCTAAATCTAAGCTTTGGAGATTAGATAGTTGACTAATACTGTTTGGTACGCTCGTAAGCTCGTTGTTACTTAAATCTAAGCTTTGGAGATTAGATAGTTGACTAATACTCTTTGGTACTCTCGTAAGCCTGTTTTTACTTAAATTGAGTCCCTTAAGATTAGGGATCTCCAATATATCAGTCATCACTCCCTCTAAAAGACTTGAATCTAGATCTAACCCTGAAAAATCTAAGATTTTTTCCTGCGATTCTATAGTATAATCTATTCTATCGTAAATTTCTCTCATAAGTGCATCCGTAATCATATGTATTTTTTTTATGTTTAAAAAGTATTTTAACGTTATATTAATCTAAAGCATTTTAATATGTTTACTATCTTTAGACAGAACATTTTCTCTCTTCTGATTAAGCAAACTTTTTGATCAGCTACCAACTTTTGCGTTTGATCACAAATATCTCATACTTTGCTTGTATGGAATATTACTTCAACTAACATTAATTTTTAACTGATCAAGAACGGTTTCCACAATATCTTTTACAATAGCATAGTGAATAAATTAATCTCATTATAATAAAGGATCAAACTAATTTTTGAACAGAGATACTGTTAGTAACAATTTAAAAATAACCCGACGGTAAGGAAGGATTTGTTATCACTGAACATCTTTTCACATCTATTTTTGTAGAAAAAGTATTATTCGTTAAATCAGTATCTCCTATTTGGCTACTTGCAACATTAGAAACCAATTTAAAATGATTATTACTTTTGATCTTCTTTCTATAATATTCACCGTTCAAGGTTATAATACCTGAGGATTTAGCAGGAAGTCCAACGACTCCATTTATTTCATTGGTCAAAAAATTTGAAGTTGGCAAATTAGAATTGGTAAAACCGCTGTTGACAGAAAGTGAAGTAATTTTGAATTTGGACAAATCCAATAATGTATTATTTTCATCAATAATCCTTCCATTAAAGTTGATATTACTTAATGCAGCATTTGTATCATTGGTAACCTCAATTTTAAAGCTGACTGAATTCTTTTTCTCATTACATACAAAACTTGAATCTGAAGTGCTATCAACTCTTATGTTACCGGGAGTGGTTAGGATAATATTCCGTATCTCCTGATAATTAAACCCACCACCTGTTGACGCTGAAAATCCCAGTTTAAGATTATTCGGCATAGGATACAACGATGAATTCAGGGTATAAGTTAATACATCTGTAAAATCTGATTGGTTTTCTTTTCTCCATTTAATATTTATAAGATAATCAGAAGCTAACTTTGAGATACTGATCTGAACTCGGCGATAAAAAACACTATCTGAAGGACGACTTGCCGTAATTGTGTTGTAATCTATTTCATTCCTTTTACGTATAGCTTCCTCGGTTCCACTTCTATCTCCTAATTCTTTCCTTACCAAATAAACATTCGAATTACTGTAGAGGCTACTCGTAGGTCCACGAACTACAAATGCATTAGGAATAGGATTAGAACTTCCCCCATTTCTATTTTCTGTAGCGGCTGCATAATTACCATAGGCATCCAATCCTATACCTAAATACCCTCCTGAAAGACCTTTTGTTCCTACTGGATTACTAAAAGTAGCATATCCAAGAGAACCACCAAACCCTCCTAATTTAAAATCAATATCAGTAACTGAGGCATCAAACAAAAATACACAAAATCCATCTGCACCGTTATAATTACCGTCACTCGTATCACGCCATGCCTTATACTCAAAATCTGCTACCACGCCAAGTGTGGTAGGAAATCCCTGCAGTACGTACATATAGCCTTTTTGATTGGCCTTTGCTTCGGTTAATCTAAGCCAACCAGACCCATTAGGATCTGCGCCTGTAGAAGCAGTCAAATAGGCATTATCTCCAATACGTAATCCTGTATTCTCAGAAGTTTTAAAACTATTTGTAATACTAAACTGGCCTGAAAGCCTACCATTCAATAATAAAATAAAGATAATTAGTATTAAATTGTTATATTTAATAAACATATATATTAAAATTCTATTTTACAACAAATACGATATTCATAAAGCTTGTTTCCGAAGCATTACTATTTACTGTATAGTTCAATAAACCATTAGCATCAATACTGACGTTACTAAATAGACTAGTGTCATAATAAGTTATGTAATATTCTAAATCATTCTTTCCCAAAACAGGAATTTTTCCTGAAGCACCAGCACTTGATTTAGCCGGAGAAGTAAACTGATCATAATAAAGTTGATATAAATCCTTGGTTTTTGGTCCTAAAACAGTAGTATCAAAAATAATAGAGGGCATATAAAAAAATTTAGGCATACTAAGTGACAGCCATTTTGATAAAACGCTGTTATAGTAATAAAATCCAGGAGAGTTTATATTACTGGTTTTTAAACTAGGTGTTGTAGGCGTGGTGGTTACATACACTACGGTAGCATTTTGGTCCGTTCCATAATAATTATCTTTTCCAGCTAAAGCATTACCGGTCATTCGAACAGTTAAGAGACCTTCTGCTATATTGGGCGAAGATGATCTTCCCAATTCAAAGGTTGATTTTGGACTAATAGTATTTATACCAACCTGACCATAACATATAACGAAAGAGGCAAAACTGGAAATTAAAGAAAATTTTATTATTTGTATATTCATTTTTAAACAATTATAATAAGTATATTTAAATTAATATATCTTGAAATTAATATAAGAAATCGTTTACTAACTCTTATAAAAACTGGGAAAAGAAATAATTTAATTGATAAGACAAGATTACTTTTTCCCGGAACCTTAAAAAAGTATGAAAAATTTTATTAAATTTGTTATATTTTCAAATCAAGACTATTGATATGTTTTCTCTACTACAAAAAATTTTAAATAAAACCGCGACGAATTAAACACTCAGCTTAATCGAGAAAATTAGGTATATTCTCGATTAAGCAAATCATTTTGAATTTCATAACAATAGAATATGATTTATTAAGACTATTTATTATTTATTTCCAGACTATAGAAAATCCTTTTCCATTTTGTAACCGTATTGCGGCTTAAATTAAAGTGAGCTGCCAGTTGGAGGTTATTGAGGTTATGTCTAACCTGATATTCCAACATAAACACAATACTATCCTTGTCAAAGGATCTCAAATTGCTATTTAGCTTGATACTATTCTGGTCTCTTCCTAGTAAAATATTATTAAGAATAATAACATCAAGAGAGTTTATCTTATTCCTATTTAATATTTCCTGACACTCTTCCATTTTATGGGGATATTTCATTGAAATCATATCCGTATAGATTTTTTTATAATTTGGTAAAGTACTCATTAGTAATATATTGTTTTATAACTTTTTATATAGCTATATATAAAGTTTAATTATTTATTTTTAGTAAAAATGGTAATTGTAATAGTTTTTAGATTTTAACTTGTAACTTAATTATTAAAAATTTTCAAATAGATCTTTAATTATTTTTTACAGAATGTTAAAATCTTAATCTTCTTTAACGGGTCCTCTTTTGGCGATCCATTTATGCAAAGTTGTTTTTGGAATTCCGTACTCTTCGATCACCTGAGCTTTTGTTTTAGTCCCTACACTTATAAGTTCTAATAGAAATTCTTTTACTTCATTTGTATAAATATTTTTACGAAACTTGGGAAGTACCTCACGCCTACCTTCATTTGTTTTTCTATTAATAGTACCTCCCTGAGGTGCATATAAAATCAGGTGTTGGCTATAGATTCTAAAAAAATCATATTCTAAAAGTTTACTCCAAAGCAAAAGATTTTTCGTATCAAGGTGTTCACATTGATACATATTCAAAATATCGTTTTCACTTGCATTAAAAAAATTACAGATTCTGGAAGATTGAATTTCACTATTCAGAACCTCTTTCTCAATTAATTTTCCAATATGGATATCTCTAAAATTCATTTCAGTATATTATATATATTAATAAAATTTCGCTATTACTGACAGTTTTAATATATGATACATACAATAATTGTTTACATTTCCTTGGCTAAAAAAAATAAATAACCGTTTTTGATAAAATCTAATAAAATAATGTTTACTGAGGTATAACCATTCATTACCGTTATCTTCATTTGGTTGTCCCAATAAATTCAGCAACTCCTCTTTGGTTTTACCTAAGAAAAAATCTTGAATGTAACTTTCATCTAAAATGATTAGCTCATTTTTAAAGAAACTTATTTCCATATACAAGTTTTATTTAGAAAGTAAAATTTAAAATATCCTCAAAGAACCATATAACTATTACTACTTTTCATAATTATGAAACTAGAGAACTACAAAAATAAAATCATCGATTAGAGGCAAAATACTATAAAAAGTCATCTAATAACTATATAAATCACAAATAAAATATTTTAAAAACCGGGTATGAGAATATTATAAACTATTAATATACTTCTACAAACCCGGCGCATCACCACTAAAACTATTAGATTTCCAAATAATACTTAAAAAAAATGACTCAAATTATGTATTTCTTCTATCTTGTATGAATAAAAAGTATACTGTCTTCTACACAATGACTTATTTTAAATGCCTATATAAATCTATTGAGTTATACGTTTAACTTCTGTATTAATTTAAGGTATTGCAAAGGTTTTGAATTAACCATTCTTTGAATAATGTTATGAAAGATGGTATTTCTATTTTGAGAACGGTTAATACGATATGAAAATTCATTAAAGTAACTTTCTACATGTTTTTTGCTTGCATGGGTGGGTATTGTTCGGATCCAAGACTTTATCTGGTGGATAATCACGTGTAATTGTTTAAAATTCTTTCCCTGATCCGAAGAGATTTGCTCAATGTTATACTTTTTGCTCAAGGGAAGATATCCTTTCCACTTGTCAGTCACCACTTTAGCTGATTCACTGATGTGCTGCTCAAAAATAGGCGTTAAGGATTTAGCAGAATAATCATCAATACTTTGATGTAAACACGTTTCACTTGATGCTTTTCAGTAAGTTCAACTGCCACAACCGCTTTGGTTTTTTGGGTGTTGTAGCTTCTGCCTTTTTTACCCTCTTCCATTCCTCCTACCACAAATTCATCCACATGAACCAACTCAGACATCGGATATTTCTTACTGCTTTCCATGGCTTTCCTCACCTTATGCATAAATGTCCATGCCGTGGGCTGACGGATGCCATAGCGAAGACCTACCTGAATGCTGGACATCCCTTTACTGCTGTTAACCATTTCAAAAACAATATGAAACGCTTTGCGTAACCCAAATCGAACCCTATGAAATAAGGTCCCTGCTGTGGCACTTTCTACATGATTGCAGCTATAACAATGATACTTATATCCTGATTTTTCACATCCTGAAGTATGACCGCACTTCCTACAAACAAAGCCATCCTGCCATTTCAGGTCAAACAAATACCCAAGACATGAATCGTCATCGGGGAAGACTTCTCCAAAGTTGATAAGGTTTTGACCTTTAAATATTTCCATATAACTCAATTTCAAGCAATAATATACAGAATTTATTTGGATAACTCAAAAAATCTATTAAAGTAAAAATTGATAAAAGAGTTTAATATAAATTATAAAGGGTTTAGTTTGGAGGAAATATTGTCATTTCTACATTAAGTATCAGTTTTTGTATAATGTCACCATTTTCCTCTAAATAAACAACCATAGCTCCATCATAAGCACTATCATTAGATGCACTAGTTTTCATAACTAGAGGTGGCATCACATTATTGGTATCTAATGCAACGCTATTATTAATTGGCTCAGATTGCCGAGGACATTCTATAGTTACTTGAGTTACGACCATACGTGTATTCCAGTTGTCAACTAAATTAGGAATTATCCTTATAGTATTTCCAGACTGCAAATTACCCTTAAGCACTTGGAAACCAACACCATTAGGATTTTTATAATCAGAGCCATTAAAAAACCAAGTTGAGCTTGTGAGATCCTGCCAGACGCCACCTGGAGTAGTAACATTAACATCACCAACTGGAATTCTAAAATAAATTTTTTGTGCCCCACCACTTGGACCAATTTGAGACAAAGGTTTCCAACTAGCCAATCCATTGTCATCAGAAGTAAGAACCTTATCTTTCCCCTGCGTACCGTCTGCTATTTTTATATTACCCGCTACATCCAGTTTCGCTGCCGGATTCACTGTGCCTATCCCCACATCTCCAGAGGATCTAATAGTCATTCTGGCTCCATAATTAGTGGAGTTCCTTGTGTTAAACTGCAACCCTGCATAGCCGTTAGTTGCATCACGATCTATCCCCTCTATAGAAGCTCCGGTTATATCAGTGCTAACACCAGATGGAACGAAATGTATACCTCCAAAGCGATTATTTGTACCATTTGTATTATATAAAACAATACTTCTGTTATCAACTTGTAAACATGGTGCACCACAATTAGAATTTCCAACACTCAAAACGTCGGTGGAAGAGTCTCCTTTGGGATTCAAAACAGATAAAACAGCATTAGGATTGGTTAGTATACCAACTTTACCACCATTAAATATATGGTTTGCAGAATTCTCAGCTTTGTATTCAACATTTGTATTATCATAACCTATGTATCCAAGTCTAGTTGTACCATCTCCCTTGTATATTCCAATATAACCAGCTTCATTTGGTGTACCTCCGTTGATTCGGACAGATCCTGTTGCGTTATTAACTCCTTGAAAGATTAAATCACTGGATGACACCCTTCTTGTTTCTGTAATTGTACCATCTGAGTTATAAATATTAATAGGTGAACCTCCAATAGGCTTCCAGACTCCATTACTAATATTATCAGAAGCAGAAAGGTTAGAAAAATAATAGAATCCAGGATCTACTCTAGTAGATATATTTGTATTATTATTTCCGGTAGGTGTGAATCCACTACCTGTATTGTATACTACCATTCCGTCATAAGCACTTGGAAAAATAAGATCTCCAAGTTTTCCTGTATCAAATGACCATTTTGTCAAGTCTGTTCTTGGAAAAAGTAAACCTTTACCAACTGTATTAGAACCAGATATACTAGTATCAAAATTAGTTGAAGCATCTAAAAAGACATTACTATCACTAAACGCATTCTGAATCTGACCATTTGATAAAACTTGCGCATGTAAGAAGAAAGGCGCAAACACTAATAAAGAAAAAGCACATATATATTTATTATTTTTCATTTTGTTTTTGTTTTTGTTTTTATATTAAAAAAAGCGATACTAAACACCAGAGACCACATACCATTTTGTACCATCAGAATAAAGAGTCATTCCCCTATTCGGCTGGCAAGTAGTATTGTTTATAGGTACATTCACTACAAATGTTGCAGTCCCTGCCACTCCACTCA
The DNA here is from genome assembly GCF_900156015.1 of Chryseobacterium sp. RU33C. NCBI lineage: Bacteria > Pseudomonadati > Bacteroidota > Flavobacteriia > Flavobacteriales > Weeksellaceae > Chryseobacterium > Chryseobacterium sp. RU33C. Next base: position 15,719 of record NZ_FTMT01000027.1, read on the forward strand.
CAGTACTATTATTTCTGTAATATAAAATTTTACCGATCATTGTGTTTGGAGCTGGAAGTTGAATATTATGAATACCAGTATTATTATCTAAAATAATTGTTTCATTCCCTGTGTATGTGGGATTGGTTTGATTGACACTTAGTAGAACATTGGCATTGTAAGACATCTTATTCCAAATAAGACCGTCAAAATAATAATAACCGGCATCGGTAATATTCTTTGTCTTTGGGGTTGCAACTGCAACTGGTGCAGTTGCATAAATAATTGCTCCGATCTGATTTGTTCCAAACTGATTATCAGCACTACTAATCTGGTTACCAGTAAGACGTGGGGCAATTAGACCTTCAGGTTTGGAACCGTCTGTTGTTTTTGCTTTAACTTCTAGAGTAGCCTCAGGTGATGTGGTATTGATTCCGACTTGCGAAAAAACATACTCACACGACAAAAATAATGTCGAAATAAAAATAATTTTTTTTACCATTTTTTTGGAATTAATTTTTGTTTTTTGAAAAATTTTAAAATTTATATTATTAATTTTCTATTTAAAATGAGTTAGATATATTTAAATTATAAGGATCAATTTGAAATTTTTTGTTGTATTTATAACTCAGAAATAGATAAGCTATTGAATTTACTCAAATCGGATATAATATTTTGGCCAAGTGTGTGGAAGTATGTTGTCTGTATTTTGTCTCCTGCTATTGCATTAACAACCGCAGAGATATTACCTCCATAATAGTAAGCAGCAGTAACTTGAGAAGCATGTTCAATTGTTGCTGTAATTTTAACACCATTCTTTCGTATCTGAGTTTCAAAAAAATTATTGTTCGAAGCTATTGCTGATGGTACAAGAGAAACATTTACTAAATAATTCCCAGTTCTAGGAACGGTAAAAACTCCTGTAGTAGGATCAAAATTGTTATTTGTATCTATCGATTCTGTCCAATTAAAAACAGGAGAAGCAAAAGCAAAATTTATAAAAGTAAAAGAATTGCTGGGCAAATTTGCTATAACAACAGATTTTTGAATATCTGATTCAATACTATTCCAATCTGTTCCGTTACTATACTGTAATTCTCCTCCGGAAGATGTAACATATCTCAATGAACCAGCTCCTGCATCAGATGAACTAAAAGATGTTTGCCCAATTCCTATAGAACCCTCTCCAGGTGAAGAATCTCCAGGTAAAGAGCGTACATCTATTTTTGTAATAGGAGAAGAATTACCTATTCCCACTTTTCCGTTTCCAGTAAAAGTAAGGTTATTAGTTGTAATATCAACAACTCTATCACTACTAAGTATTCCATCAAAATTATAAATATTACTTACTGAATTGTCAATTCGTTGCCATATACTACCATCAAAATAGTAAAGACCTACAGCTGTGATATTAGCTGTTTTAGCAGAGGCGCTTGTAACAGGAGAAGTTGCATAGACAATACAACCTTTTTGTGGAATATCATGCTCGATATCACCAGATTTAATTTGATCACCCGTAAGACGCGGCACTATAATACCTTCAGCTTTACTACCATGGCTACTTGGTAAAATATCTAACGTCGCTTTAGGCGATTGAATATTAATCCCCACTTGCGAGAAAGTAAATTGATAAAGAAAAATTACTAATATATATGTAAATCTCATTAGATAATTATTAATTTAACATTCAAAAAAATAAATTACAATTCTGTTATTGATAAGGTATTAAAATCGGCTGTGTGATTTAATCTGTTGGTCCCTAAATCATGAAAATAATTAATATTAACAGTATCACCAGAATTTAAATGCACAATACCTGAGATAGTAGCCCCACAATAAAGATTACCAGCCACTGAAGATTTTATTCCAGCATTAATTGATGTACCATTCACTACTATCTCTACTTGAAAACTACCAGGAATATTTAAAGTGGCTACAGGCAAAAGCGCAACACTTACTACATAGTTACCATCTCTAGGACACGTAAAAACACCTGTAGTAGGATTAAAATTATTGTTTACATCTACTGATTCAATCCATCCAGTTACTTTTTTAGAAACTCCTCCGTTCTCAAAATTAAAAGTATTATTCTGCAAATTTGCTACAATCATTGATTTCTGAATTATAGATTTAAGAGTATTCCACTTTACTCCATTGCTATACTCCAACTTACCACCTCCAGATGAGTTATATCTTATTGCACCAGCACCTGCAGTGTCTGCTGTAGTAGTAGTTTCTCCTATTGCTATAGCACCTTCTCCTGGCGAAGAATTACCTGGTAATTTACGAGTATCTAGTTTCATTTTTGGAGTAGAATTACCTACTCCAATTTTACCACTGCCAGTAAATACCAAATTATTATTGCCCATATTAACATTTCTATTTGTAGTAATTGTTCCATCAGAATTATATAAATTACTGTTTATTTTTCTCCATGTAGTTCCATCGAAGTAATAATATCCAACATCTGTAATATTAGCCGTTTTCGCATCTGCCGTTGTAACTGGTAATGTCGCATAAATAATAGCTCCTGTTTGCGCAGTGCCATATTGTGAATTTCCAGCCTTAATTTGATCTCCGGTAAGACGGGGAGCGATTAGACCTTCTGCTCTACTTCCATCTGTTTTATTCGCTGCAATATCTAATGTTGCTTTAGGAAACTGAGTATTGATACCTACTTGAGAGAAAGCAGATTGTGATAAAAAGAATAATAAAAAAAATAATATGATTTTTTTTTTCATTTTAATTGAATTATAAGATTAATTTTTAGACTTACATTTAGAAAGTCATTTTATAAATGCAAGTTTGTTGTTTTATGGTTTCCAACATATGTATAGTTGTAGTTAAAAAAGACATTAATCTTCAATAAATCTAATATCAATTTGTTATTATATTGAAAATAATTATTCTAATTAGCCTAAACGAAATATCAACCTTGATCCGGATATAAATAATAAATACACTTTGAGTGTCAGGCAGTACTCTCTAAGAATAGTAATTTTATTTATCATTGTATTAGAAAGAACATCCAGAAAAATTTACTTTAAAAATAAATGTTGTTACGAGTTATTTATCGCTTTGCATTTGCGGCGATTAAACGCACTGTATAAACTTTAGCGTGTTTAGAATTTTGCCGTTTGTATGGTTTCCATTTTCTAAGCACCAATAATGATAAATTATATTGGCAATATAAATATTTTAAAATTTTGCATAAGACAAAACATAATAAAAAAAGATAATGGTTTTCAAAAATAAATCTTATTGTTAATAATTAAATGTGCAAATCTTCATGAAAATTGTATTACACAGTTTGTATTTACGGTAAAGACTTATATTAATATATTTGTTAATAATTATTATACATAAATCAATAATTTTTGTAACCATTATCTAAGAATTTTTTATCTTAATCTTACAATTTATATACGAATAATTCAGAAATCTTACGTGTAATATGAATTTTATTTATTGTATCACTATTTATATGCCAAGTACCATAAGTTCTAAAGGACAATCGGATTTGATCACCAACATTAAGATGTACCATTGTTTCCGGAGTTGCATCATAACTAACAATACCGCCATTAATATAAATCCCTGCAGTGACAATTTTACTATCAGATGCAATCGTAACAAAACTACTTGCTCCATTAGGTTTTAAATCAATATATCCTTGAAAAATACCACTAGATCCATTAAATGGAGTAGCCCCTGGCTGATTAACAAGTCTAATTAATGATTTTATATAATATACACCTTCTGTTAGGACTGTCATAATACCGGTTGCAGGATCATATACATTATTTGGATCTGAAAGTTCGTTTAATTTTAGAGGAGTCTGAACATTATTAATCCAACCAGCATCAGCAGCCCAAAAAAAATCATCACCTCCACCACTATACAAATATGGGGTTGAAAAAGAATCAACACCACTGGCAAACATAGGATTCTTCCATTGGGCCAATCCATTGGCATCAGAAGTAAGAACCTTATCTTTCCCCTGCGTACCATCTGCAATTTTTATATTACCCGCTATATCAAGTTTCGCTGCCGGATTCGCTGTGCCTATCCCCACATCTCCAGAGGATTTAATAGTCAATCTGGTTCCATAATCCGTGGAGTTCCTTGTGTTAAACTGCAACCCTGCATAGCCGTTAGTTTGATCACGATCTATACCCTCTATAGAAGCCCCGGTTATACCAGTGCTAACACCAGATGGAACGAAATGTATACCTCCAAAGCGATGATTGGTTCCATTTCTATTATATAGAACAATACTTCTGTTATCAACCTGTAAACATGGTGCACCGCAATTAGAATTCCCAACACTCAAAACGTCGGTGGAAGAACCTCCATTGGGATTCACAACAGATAATGTAGATTGAGGGGATGTAGTATTGATTCCGACTTGCGAGGAAAAATACTGAAACGACATTGATAACATCGAAATAAAAATAATCTTGGATTTCATAAAATAAATTTTGTGTTTATAATTATAATTTAAAGCAACTAGTATTTTCAAATTTTGAAAAAAATTGATTTATTTTAAAAGTAGAATTTTTATCAAAAAGAAATATAGGCAATGAATAAGTTTTACGTTTCTGTTTGTGCACAACTTTAAAATAGAAATATTTCATCACGAAAAGATTCTGAAAATAAATTCTTAAAATGTCTTCATAAGCAAACTCATATTTTTCATAAAAACCTTTCCAAAAAAAACTAAGAAAAACAGATTGGGATAAATAAGTAATACCTAATCCTGTAATATCTAAATATATAATCTTAATACGAAATAAAATCACATATAAAAGTAGAAACAAAACAGTGCCTATAAATGTAATAGAAAATATGAAAAAAATAGAGTTAAATAAGTTTTTGAATATAATAATGATAATGAAAATTAGGAAAATGAAAATCCATATAAATGATAAAATTTCAAAGTAAAGAATTGCTTTTTTTTTGTTATTTAAATACATATTTTAATTTTTAATATTATAATTAAAAAATTTTATTTCACATGCCTATATATAAATTGGCAAAATACCCCTTGATGTATAATTATTTACAAGACTATCTGAAGTAAATTGAAATTTTAATAATTGTTGTTCTTTTATGAACCTGCTAAACATAATAATTTAGCAGGCCATAAAAAACATCATCGTGATTTTAGAATCATTTCTAAATTTTAAAAACAATATATAGACTAGGAGAATTTAAACTAGTAAATACTAAATAAAAAATATTCTGTGAATCAAAACAATGTAACATTTACTTTGAAAAGTGAAGTATTAGAGTGTTACAATCTAAAAATAAAACACTTTATTTGCTGTCATTCACAATATTCACAATAACATCGGTTATATCTCTTCCTTTGTTGTAGTAGCCTAAAGATCTTTCAACATCTTCCAAATACCAAATAGTCTCTATCTTGTTTTTGGAAGCATAAGAAGATATTACTTTATTTATTTTAAGTATAAGAGGTTCCAAGGTCTGCCTGTAATTCTCATCAACAATTTTTTGGAATGATTTTTTACGATTCTCCAGAAGTCTGTTTTCATCTATAAGTAAAGCAACCTGATCTGCATCTGCCATTTTCATTCTTTTTTGCACCATTTCTACTGTTTCGCCATCTTTCGGTATATAAGGAGCAGCAAGTTTTTGATATTTTTTATTAATCTCAAGTCCCGCAATTTCTATTTGCTTACTGTATTCACTTTTTAGACTGTCAATCTTTTTTACTTTAGCTTCATAACCTTTTATCTGGCTGGCAAGTTTACTACGAAATATAAAAGCTGTATTTTGAGCAGACAGAGATATAAAAACTGAACCTAAAAAAATAATTGATAAAATTTTAGACATTGTTGCGTAATTTTTGTTTTAACAAATTTATTTGTTCACCTAGAATATTAGTGTAAAGCTTTAGTTTAATATTCTTTTAAGATCAAATGTTCCTTTCCATTGAGCACAATAAACAGAACTCTTTGCACTTAATACATGAGTTGAAGTGTCTAAATTAAAAGTAATAGTTATTTCATTTCCTAAGCTTGGGTCAGAAGTAATGGATAAAGTGTTTGTATTATCTCCGGTAATTGTATAATTTGATACAGAAAACTGACTATCATCTAAAGCAAGAGAAGTTGTTATATAATCTTTCAAAACAGTCATTCTTCCGCCCACACCTCTAATTAAAATTTTACCCGATAACACTGGCGAATTACCAGTACACCCACGTCTTACTTGAAATGTCAGTTCATAAATGGCAGAATCATAAGGATTAAAAAACACATTATTTGAAATAGTATATGAAGCATTATTCAACACCTCTGCAGTAAATACACCCATAAACCCTCCACTAAAAATTGGCAACCATACTCCTCCGTTAAAATAATAATACCCAGCACGCTTAACTTCGATAGTTTGCCCGGCTGGAGCAGGATCCGGTACGGTTACACAAACTATCGCTCCATATTCAGATCCTGTATATGTTTTCGCCCTTAACTGTTCTCCGGTAATACGTGGTGGTATTATTCCATCTAATTTGGAAGCATTAGTGGGATCTCCTACAACATCTAAAGTAGCTTTAGGAGACTGTGTATTAACACCAACTTGAGAATAAACACAAAATGAAAAGAACAATAAGCCTGACGTAAGTGTAATTTTTTTTCTCATAATTATTTTTTTTTAAAATAACGGATTTGACTTCAAAAATTTTGTTATACTATATATTAGTCAATAATAGACTAATATTATAACTAATTGACTTATAATGTGTTTATTTTTTTTTATTTTTTTTAAAAGACAATGATTTGTTTGGCGAAAATATGTACTGTTAATAGGGAAAATACTACGTTTTTAAATCAATATTAGGTGAGTAAAAATCTGATTTTAAAAATATTACGAATATTATTTTTTTTTATCAAAAAAAATAATATCTTTGCATCATTAGTCTATTATTGACTAATAATTTACATTATTTTTGAGTAAATTTAACAAATACTTAAAATTAAAAACAATGATTTTTACATTTTCCCTTTTGCAAGAGAAAACTGATCGATCTTTAAAAAAGATAAGTTTATCAATTACCCAAAAAAATGAAGTTTTACATTTCAAAACACCATTATCAATAGAAGAAAGTGATTGGGACTATGAAAAACAGCGCCCCAAAAACATATACTGTAAAAAATATAAAGAGCTTAATTACATCCTTAATTCGATAAAAGTCAGAATCTCTCAACTCATTAAAGAAGGAAGCAAAAAAAAAATAAATACCGAGATCAAAAAAATCACTTCTTACAAAAGCCAGAGCTACTCAGAAGGATCACTTCTTTCAATGATTTCTCTATATATAGTAGAAAAACAACATACAATACAACTAACTACTTACAGAAGATATATGGTATTCATGCGCTTAATTGAGAAATTTGAAGGATTTCTTGCCCGCAGGATTTATATCCACGAAATTAATTCCGAACTTATTAGATCGTTTAACAATTTTGCAAAAGCAGAACTTTACTGTGAAAGTACAATATCCAGAACGTGCCAATTTCTAAAGACCATATTGCATTTCGCAGAAAGAAAAGGCCTTAAAACAGAGATCAGAAACATTGATCTTCCCAAAGTAAAAACTCCAAAAAAAATAATAATTCTAAATGAACAGGAAATTCTTAAAATCAAAAACACAATTGTACCACCGGAACTTGAAGACTCAAAAAACTGGCTATTAATAAGCTGTTATACAGGACAAAGGGTATCTGATTTTATGAGATTCAACGAGAAACAACTTATAGAAATCAATGGAAAAACGTGCATTTCTTTTACACAACGTAAAACTCATAAAGAAATTATACTTCCGCTACATCAAACCGTTTTAAACGTCATTAAAAAATATGGCAATTCTTTTCCAAAACCTATTGAAATAGGAATTTACAATGATAACATAAAAAAAATCGCAGCATTGGCAGGAATTGAAAGCAAAGTAGAAGTAAAGAAGAGGATAGGATATAGAAGTGAAGACATACAAACTGAAAAGTGGAAGATCATAAGTAGTCACATAGGAAGACGTAGCTTCGCATCCAATTTTTATGGCAGAATACCCACTTCACTTCTTATACAGGCCACAGGCCACAGCTCAGAGAGAATGTTTTTAAATTATGTAAATCCGTTAAATCATGAAAGAATCACAACACTCGGAAATTATTTCGATAAAATGTATATTGAGAGAAGTTAGATTTTATTTCTTTTGTTAAAAATTATTTGAATATCCGTTATTTATCATCAGTCTTTTTTAACGTTAAGGGTGAGCAAAGATTCGTTTACCTGTTGCCCGCTTTTATTTTCAAAAGCGGGAGTTATACTTAACAAAGAAAACAAAGATTTATTTAGTGCCAAGTCCCTTTTTATTTTGAGTTCTCTTAATATTTTAAGTTTTGTTTTTTTAATTATATATTTTTTTCAATTGCCTTGTAGTCTAACTTAGCTTAACGAAATAAATTCTTCACGGATTAAGTATGCTGCTGCTGAATTTTTGTCTATCAATTTATCCGATATAGAAATAAAACATGATTTTAGTCGCATATGCGCTTTCACTTTTTCCCTGATCTCCTTATTGTAATAAACTTCGATAACAAATTTTTCCGATAAATGTATGGTGGTCGTATCTTTAATTTCTCCTTCCTTAAGTAATTCAGAATACCATTCGATACCTTCGAGCATTAATTTATCAAATCCAGAACCCAACAACAGCCAGATTGCATTTTCGATATTGGCTATCATTTTCCTCGTATCTGATATGAATACCATACCCACACCGGAATGGTAAAAAGCGTATTTCCATCACGTCAGTTTAATTTTTTTGACGGGTCTTAAAAATAATTTATAATTGGTATTAGTAATCGATTAGTGTTCTTATCTGTGTAATAAGAATACAAAGAACTGTATTTTTAATTAGGACATATAATGCAGTTAGTTTTTAGCAATTATAAATATAGAAATTTATTGATTACGCTACTAAAACAATTATAAGATACCGATTTACTGAAATATTAAAGCAATAACGGGAGACCATATTTCTGGTAATAACTATTCAGGCATCTTTTTCTACATTTTTAAGACTGACACGAATACGCTTATTTTCATCAGATGCAAAGTCTTCGAAATTTGAAAAGTCTACGTCGTACCGTATGGATACCTGAACGCCTCTATCTTGTATTTCATCTAAAATCTTTGTCATCATTCACGAAATGGTTCTAATTTAACACTTTTGCAAAACTCATCTATCAATTTTATCCGTTTTATTATTGTAATCATAAAAATTAGATACTTTAAAAGGTTCACAAATAAGCAAAAAAGTATTTGCAAACACAAATACTATTCTTTAGTAAACTACTAAAATAATAAAAAAAAGGTCAATAGTTAATATGATTTTCCGCACCAATAATTGTAATCAATTTACTTGTTCTCTCACAATCCTATACAAAGACATACCCAACTAATGTCTAACATCTACACTTTTTTTATCGGCAATAAAAATATTTACATAATATCTTAAGTTGTTTTTTTGCCGATAATGGCAATGTCTTAAGGTAAAAAACTTAATATTTCAACTCAGATAATTGTGAAATTCTTTCTAAATCTTCAATCAAATGTTTCGATATTTCTTCGGTCTTGGGTACAAAAAACCTCTGAAATCATTTGATTTTCAGAGGTTTTTGCTTTTTAGGGTGGTCAAAAGGGTGGCTAAAATTGGATCAAGCGCAAAATTTGGGGACTAGGCAAAAAGTTTAGCTAATCTGAATAAGAAGAATGCTTTGTCTTTTACACCGCGGAGCTGCATTCTGAAGTTTTTTATTTTGGCATTGAAAGATTCAGCAGCAGCATTGGTGCTTCTTTAATCGAAATAATTCAGAATATCCCTGTAATGATTTATTATGGCCTTTCTCAGAGTCTCAAAAGAAGTAAATCCTGACTCTTCCGAGGAAAACTCTTCTCTCAAAATTCCAGATAATGCTTTCTCGATTTGTAAAACACCATAACTTCAATACCCAGTTCTCTTGCCAGCTCCAAAATATTAGACCCCGCATAGCTCAATTGAGCTGTTTGTTTTTTTAAAGCCGGATCATAGATTTTTCGGCCTTATTTCATTTGTTAAAATTAAGATGCTATGCTTATATAACTGGAGGCTAAATTAGTATATCCATTTATCCGTATCCTGAGAAAGAGCTTCAAGTCCAATGTCTATAATGTTATAGAGCAGACTTACAATAAAGTACAATATGACAATTAATTAAAAACCTCCATCGTCATGTGAATATGATGGGTGCCATCCCCATAATATCCCCACCAAGTACATCTATACATTTTTCCGTTATGACTAATCAGTGCATTAGCAATTTCATAATTATTATCACCATAAAACATGCTAAAGTTACCATCTGCATTTATAAAATTTCCAGTAGGAATAGTTGTATATGGAACTCTACTTGTAGAAAAATTTGTTGAGGAATTAAAAAAAACAAAATCTGTAATTGGGGCACCAGAAACATTTTCTATAAGAGGAGCTATAAGACCTGAAGTTCCTTTGGTGTCGAAAACAGCGTTCATTCTTAAGCCATCAAATTCCGGTACCTGAACAAGAGTAGACGGGCTGTTATTTGTTAAGTATCCAACAACATTATTGTTTTGATTAGTCGGTGGGTTAGTTCCAGTTTGTGTTACATATCCTGATACAGTAGTCATTGTATTATAATTAAACTTAAAGTATAAATGTCTAAAAGTACCGGCATCTACCGGTGATCCGACATTTGTACAAGCCCATACAGGAGCAGCCGGTGTTCCGTTATTAGACATAAGGCACCTTTGATCTGTATCATACACCAAAAGCCCAGTCGCAGGCGATGCTATCTGCAACCTGTTTGCACTGCTCATCGCACTCAGCAAGGTTCCTTTATAGCCTGCCGGTGTTTTCCTATCCGTGGGTGCTACGGTAAGATTGGAAGATGCGTCGGGTGATTCTGTATTAATTCCAACTTGAGAAAATAATAGGGTTGAGAAAAATAAGAATACAGGAGAAAATAATGTTTTCATTTTTAAAGTATATTTTGAAATACAAATATATTGTATACATATACTCCCTTCTACATGTTGTTAAATGCTATACTGAAAATCATTTATATTTTATAAACAACTGAAATAAAACACTTTAAAATACTAAATACCGAATTTGATTATTTTTTCTTCATATAAATTTCATCTAAACTTAAAGTTTGAGATTAGTATTAACTGAATGATAGAATTCTGCAGCAGAATTGTGCGTAACGAAACGCAGACTTAGAAAATATCGTTTAGTAAATGCTAAAAACCAGCTCTGAAATTTGAAATTTTAATTGAATGGCAATTATAAAAATACCCTTAAAACTAAACCGGTTTATTGGGAAGAAATTTCCTTATTGTAGTTTTTAATAAATGCCGAAGGGGTGAGGCCTTCAATTTCTTTGAAGACTCTGTTGAATGTAGACTGGTTTTTAAAACCCGATGATGAATAAATGTACATTAACGAATATCTATCTAGATTTTGCTCAATGATCATTTTTTTTGCACTCTCTACTCTGTATCTGTTAAGAAAATAATTAAAATTACATTGAGCATTAATCTTGATGGCTCTAGAGACATAGCTCACATTGCTGTTTAGCTGCAAGGCCAGCCAGGCAACATTAAAATCTTTTTCTAGATAAGATTTGTTGTTTTCAAAATAATACAAAATTTCCTGATACAGTAAATCGTATTTGCGCCCATCTTCGGAAACAGGATTATTCTCGTCTTTTTCCAGAGAAGTTTCATTTGGCATATCATTATCACTGCTACTGATATTCGCTTTCAAGATGAATTTCAATCCACTAATCTTATGTGCGTAATAGGAAATAAAGCAAATCAATAGTAAAATATTTACAATTGAAGAGATATTTACCACCAGGATATTTATATGTGATGGCTTTAGAAATGCCAAATACTTATAAATGTGAGGGGTGATTGCAACTGTCATTACGATTAAAAATAGTATATATACACACCATTTAACAACTATTTTATAATTGTACAATGTATTCAGACCATAAGGGATCAGAAAATACCACAAAAAAACTATAGGCGTTTTTTCCCATAATACAAGCGAGTACAAAAATAGAAACCAGGAAGTAAAGATGAGGTAAAGATGAAGGAAATGCTCTATACTATCAAATGGCTTATTCTTCACATACAACAAAACAAATATGCCCATAATTAAGGCCGCTAAATTATAATAAGCAAAAAAATAAGCACCCATAAATCCGTATAGAAATACGTGCGCTGTTATGGTTAATATGACTAAAACAATAAGATTGACAAAGAATCTTTTTTTTAGTGCTTTTAACTGTTTAATCATAGTATTTTAGATATAAGGCAAATATTCTTATCAATATACGTGCTTGTAGTAATAATTTTGTTTTGGCGCTTTTTAGATTCCTTTGAAACAACAAGAACACAACTGATATAATGTTGTAATCAAAAGCGTACACTGCCGAATATTTTATTAAAATATAATTTATTTCATATTAGGGATAATTAATAAACTACCCCATTGCAGAGCCTCAAAGTATTAAAAATCGAAAAGAGTGAGTTGGGTCTCATATATTTTCTGATACTTTATATCTTTTTAATAACATCTTTATTGCCATACTGACCAACATCTTCAGTAATAAAAGAATTCCTATACTTAACTGGAAAAGCCAAATGATAAAGAAACACGGTTTTTATTATGTTGTTTCAAAATATGATCATCCATAAATCAAAACTAATTCTTTTTCTATTGAAAAACCATCCGTTTTTCAAACTTTGCCTCTTTTAACATCGAGGCTGAGCATCGAGAAATTCTTTAGATTAATTTATAAACTTAGATAATCATTGGTAGAACTTCATTATCTGATAGCTTTTATCATATCAACAAAAAAGATGTTACAAATCATTATTTGTAACACCTAAAACACACATGATGAAAAAAATTTTATTTACAGTACAAAGGTATTGAGTAAATCTATAAAATAACATATGCAATAGATAGTAAATGAAATGATTATATTATCTTTTGTTAATTTTTCAGCTATTTATTGGCAACCCTTCTTCTTATACGGCTCAGACTTTGAGGCGTAATGCCAAGATAGGTGGCAATATCAAGTATTCTCACCCTATTGAAAATAAAGGGTCTGTTGTTGATAAGCTGAAGATAATTCTCTTCCGGCGTATTGCTTTTCAATTGTACCAATTGGTTTAATGACTGTGCAAAGGCCTCTCGCAATATATTCATTTCCAATCTTTCAAAATTAATATTGTCCTTACACAAACTTCTGCTGTCCTCAATATGAAGGGTAAAAACCTCAACATTTTCTATTGCTTTAACTGCAAGATTAGACGGATTCTGCATCATATAGCTTATATAATCTCCGCTCCATTCTCCTTCAAAATTAAAATCAATAATATATTCTCTATCGTTTTTTTCTTCGATATATTTCACTGCACCTTTTGACAGAAAAAAATATTCTTTGCAAATCTCTCCTTTCTTTAGAAGATACTCATTCTTTTTAAAGCTCGTTTGCTTCAGTTTTGATAACTTAATATAAAACTCTTCATCAGAAAGAGGAAAGAAAAAATCCCAGTTTTTTCTTATATCTGCAATCAATTGTCCGGAAAACCCTCTGTTTTCAAATTCAAAATTGTACATAATTATTTTTTGGAATAAAAAAATTTAAAATAAAACAGACTGTGATATTAACGAGTAGATGTATTCTCTTTTTTTATTAAACACCATTTATCGACACAGAAAGTCTTTTTCGAAACCTTCAAATGAAACAAACTGTATGATTACCAAAAGTTTTTATTTAAGGATAGCTTAGAAGTTCATATCCCTTTTTCAGCTTCACTGCAACAGCGTTATACCAAAGTTTCCATAGATTGATTTAATAATTAAAAAAATCTGTATTCAGGAATGATGAAAAACGAATACCCCGATTCTACATACCATTGTCTCATTGAAATGACAGAAATCTGTCATTTGAATTTTAATCTATAGTTATTAATTTAGTAATCTGGTAATAATATTTTAGGGTTGTTTTGATTAAAAGCATTCCATAGTCTGTGGAGGCTTTTTATTTTTTAGCCAAACAGCGGTAGTTCATATGTAAAATAAATAAGTTTACAAAAATCTATCGCACTTAAGAATTATTAATCTTTTCGCCGGACATTGAAATTCTCATTTTAAAATCTTCTAAATCAGAATCACTAATATCCAAATGGCTTACAAATCTGACCAGCTGATCGCCAAATGCAGTACAAAGGATATTTCTTTCTTTCATTTTTACTACAAATTCATTTGCATTACCATCAGCCGGTATCATCATAACGATATTTGTAGCAATGGGAAGTACTTCTTTAGCAAAAGTGCTTGCCTGTAATATTTCGCCGATTTGTTTTGCCCGGCGGTGATCTTCTTTTAATAACTGTATGTTATTATCAAGAGCATATATTCCAGCAGCTGCCAGTGATCCTGCCTGTCTCCAGCCGCCACCCATTAGTTTTCTGAGACGGCGTGTTTTCTCAATAAATTGACGATCACCAATTATTACAGAGCCAACAGGACATCCAAGACCTTTTGATAAACATATTGAGATACTGTCAAAGACACGCCCATAATCCTCGGGAGACTGAGGTGTTTCTACCAAAGCATTAAAAAGTCTTGCACCATCTAAATGAAGCTTCAGATTGTTTTTTTGGCAAACTTCCTTGATCTTCTTGATTTCTTCAAAGTCATAATAAGCTCCACCCCCTCTGTTTGTTGTATTTTCTAATGAAACAAGCCTGCTGATAGGCTGGTGTATATCATCTGCATTATTAATGGCCCCTTTCAAAAGTTCTGCGGAAATAATGCCATAGTCTCCATCCAGAGGCTTGACTGAACATAAAGAGTTCACAGAAATCCCACCACCTTCATACAAATAAATATGCGAAGACTTATCGCATATCACCTCATTGCCCGGACTTGTGTGCGCTTTAATTGCCAATTGATTAGACATTGTTCCGCTCACACAAAACAAAGAAGCTTCCATCCCAAACATCCTGGCAACTTTCTCTTCCAACAGCTTAACTGTGGGATCTTCCTTGTACACATCATCGCCTACCTCAGCTTTCTCCATTGCTCTTTTCATATAATCACAAGGTTTTGTGATAGTGTCGCTACGGAGATCAATAATTCTATTCATTATTCTGATTTATATTTTTATTACATTTAAGTTACAAATTAGGAAAAAGCCTATTCAGAACCAATGTATATATTTTCATACAATTCAATATATAACAAAAGATAATCTGATTTTTTCGGAAAAAAAAAATTGAAAACAGGCCTTAACCTTTAAACAATTAATATGCTATACATCACTACATATGTTATATTGCAAAAATAACAATTGAATAAATGAAAACATCTAGTAGATATCCATTATTTGTTGCAGTTATTTTTGATGATAAAGGTAAAAAAGTCCAAAAAGTATTTTTTTATAGAAGAGATTACAGAATCATTCGAGAAAATTGCAATGACAGTCTAGTTCATTGAGTTTAATTTGGGAAAAGCAGTATATAAATTTCTATACCAAATATATTTTGATGTTTAATTTTCTACTATTACCAAGACAAAGTAAATTATTGCAACAGAAATATAAATTGATAGATTTCCACTATTTGTTTTATATAAACATCTTACTACTTTCATGTCAATAAAAATATCCAGATAAAAAATAAATATTTTTAGATATCAATCATAAAGAAAGTATAGAAGATAAACTTTATGAACACATAGAAGATATTGCTTAGTGATACTTAACAATAATTTTGAATTGTCACAGCATATAAAAACATCTTAAGTAAAAACCGGACTGAGCGACGTTAGTAATATAAAAATTTTGCATAGTAAAACCTCAAATTTTAATTTTTTAAAAAAATATATGAAAAATAAACTATTATTTTGTTGGCTATTTTTGATGGCTATTATTATTAAAGCTCAAAATAACGATTGTTCAGGGGCTGTACTACTAACGGTTGGTACAAGCTTCTCTTCAGGAGCCGTGAATTCTAGTAATACAGGAGCTACTACCGATGGTCCTGTTGCTTCCTGTAATTCAGACGCAGTTGAAAATGTTTGGTTTAAGGTGGTGGTTCCCGCAAGCGGAAAACTGATGATTGAAACAGGTCAGGTTGCAGGTTCTCTGTTTGATGATTCCGTGCTTACTGTTTACAGTGGGACATGTGGTAATTTAACAGAAATTGATTGTAATGATGACAAATTGCAAGATCTTTTTTCTTCTCTTTCATTAACTGGACAAACTCCGGGTGCTACATTGTATATAAGTGTCTCTAAATATGATGACTATACAGAAAATGGAGAATTCCAAATTTCGGCATATGATTTAATACCAGCAGCCAATGATAATTGCGCAGAAGCAATATCATTATCAGTAGGCACAGACTTTTCTTCTGGAGCAATAACTGCTACGAATCTTACTGCAACTACTGATGGACCTACTGCTTCCTGTAATTCAGACGCAGTTGAAAATGTTTGGTTTAAGGTGGTGGTTCCCGCAAGCGGAAAACTGATGATTGAAACAGATCAGGTTGCAGATTCTCTGTTTGATGATTCCGTGCTTACTGTTTACAGTGGGACATGTGGTAATTTAACAGAAATTGATTGTAATGATGACAAATTGCAAGATTTTTTTTCTTCTCTTTCATTAACTGGACAAACTCCGGGTGCTACATTGTATATAAGTGTTTCTAAATATGATGACAATACAGAAAATGGAGAATTCCAAATTTCAGTATATGACACGACTTCATTAGCAACCAACGAAGTCATACAAAAGAAAAGAGAAATCAATGTATCTCCAAATCCTTTTACTGATCAGCTTACTATATCTGATATATCAGACGTACAATCAATTTCTATTTTTGACCCATCAGGAAAACTTATAAAAACTATTGAAAAACCTTCATCTGTAATTTATTTAACTGATTTAAAAGATGGTTTGTATTTACTTTCTTTAAAAATGAACAGCGGAATTATTAAGACTATTAAAATAATTAAAAAATAATTTTATCCTTAACAAATTATATAAAATCATATTATAGTAATATTAATTAGTTGAACCAAAGTAAAAACTTTTTTACTTTGGTTTTTTTGTTTTGTAGGTTCTCTTTTTTATTTTAGGATGGTTGCGCAATAATAAGTTAAAAAAAAGCGGTATTCATTCCAAACACCTCAGCCTCTTTATTTCCCAGCAATGACACCATGCAGTCATTTTATATACATCGTCTCCTAATCATATCTGTTCGTAAAGAGCACCATCTCTTCGCGGAAAACCGAACACATTAAAAATGATAATACGATGTATATAAATTTTAAAAGATGTCCTGCTAATCTCATACCATGAGCAGACTGTACTTCATCGTATAGGCAATAAGTTCTGCAGAGGTTTTCGTGTTGGTCTTCTTTCTCAGATTGCTTTTGTGATTTTCCACCGTGTGATAAGATATAAAAAGCCTTTCAGCTATTTGCGGGGTATTCAGTCCTTGAGCCATCAGATTTAGGATCTCCTTTTCGCGAGCAGTGATAGCGGGGATATCAATATCTATTTTTTTGTGTACATTCTGATTCACATGTCTGAAATAATGCACCTCCTTATTAGACATATCAATAACAGATAACAATGGCAGACTTTGAATCTCAAAATGGGACAGATCGTATACTAACACCAGGGAGGCCTGAATTTCATAATTCTCATTTATGCGCTGCAGCGGAGATTGCAATAAAATCCAGCGGTAAACACCTTTTGAATCAAGCATTCTGCCATAATAATTGAACCGAATACCTTTTTTTCCGGACCTTAGGAGGTTGAGCCGCATTGTTGCACTAAAGACAAAAGCCCCCATGATCAGCGGTCTGTCATCCGGATGGAAAAGCCCCATAAAAAAATCGGTATCAGAGTTCACCCAGTCATCTTTTGTAAAAGGAGTAAATTGCTCTATATTTTTACTCACAATCTCCGTCCTCATTTTGATATTGTTTGTGATGAACCAAAAGAAGGGACCTATGGCAAAATTTTCCGCACTTTTTATAGTATCTTCGAAAAACTCATAGTAATTATCATCCAAATTTCCTTTTTTAGAAAAAAAATCAAAAAGTTGTTCAACATTAATAGGATCAATTTTTTTCTTCATAACAGTAAGTGTTTTTATGTTAGCCTAAAATTTAATTTTAAACCATATTTAATTTTAACAAATTCAAATATAAAGCCAAAAAAAACTGCGCTTTAAATTAAATTCAAACAATTAAATTGCGAATAATTCAATACTAAGTGAATTTAACAACGAAATCACCATTTAGAAACATTCAAAGCCGATAGTGGATGGGCATCTTTAAATTTTTTAAAATCTTCCTGTGTATATTCGGGGCATGCGCCTTCCTGTGATGTAATAAAAGCTCCTAGGGAAACTGCCTGTGCCATGATCTCATGAGCAGAATCTCCTTTCCCGATTCTTTTGGACAAAAATCCAGCTAAAAATGAGTCACCACTTCCAACAGTATCCCTAACTTCTACAGGTATCGTAGGATAGAGATAAAAATTATCTCCGTCTGTATACAATGCTCCTTTGCTTCCTTTGGAAATGATGATTTCCGGAATCCCAAATTTTTCCTGCAAATACCTGATGCTGTCTTGTTCTGTCTTGTATTCTTTCTTCAAAAAATTAAGTACCAGCCGGAGTTCTGCCTTATTGAATTTTGCCAATTGGGTCTTATGCAGAAGGTCATTAATGGTCCTGATATCATAGTAAGGTGCTCTAAGGTTAATATCAAAAACATTGTAAGGGCTTATTTCAAGCATTTGAAATAATGCGTTCTTTGACTTTTCATTTCGGGTAGCCAATGTCCCAAATACCAATGCATCTGCTGTTTCCACGGATTTTTGGTTTTCCGGGGTAACCTCGATAAAATCCCAAGCCACATTTTCTACAATATCATAGTGGGCCTCATTATTTTTATCCACAGTAGCAATAACGGTGCTTGTGGGATGTTCCTCACTCACCTGGATATCTTCCGTCGGAATTTCCCAGTTTTTAATTTTCCGCAACAGTTCATGGCCAGGCCCGTCATTGCCCACACTACTGATCACTGATACATCTAATCCCATCTTAAAAAGATGATAAGCCACATTGAACGGGGCTCCCCCGATTCTCATTTGGGATTCCGGAAATATGTCCCAAAGAACTTCCCCAAAACAGACTATTTTATGTTTTTTCATTTCTATTATTTATTTAATTATATATTGACAATACTTGAAGACCAAACAAAGCCGGGAAAAAGACTGGTAGCTGAGGTCGCATTTTCTCTCTGATATTATTTTAAAAAGAATAGGCCTGCACCGAAAATTGCAGAAATGCATTATTGTTCACTGGATTCCACATTCCCCATATTCCGATAGGGATCTTGTATCCCTCGATGGTAAAGCTTTTCGAAATGATAAGGCTTATTTCATTGAATCCGGCGTCTTTTGCAAAGAAATTATTCTTTTCACCTCGATTGTTCAGAGCGAAACCATAGCCTATTCTTCCCCGTACTTCCAGATTTTCCTTTTTATATACAGGATATTCACCGAAAACAAAAGAAGAATACTTATTCCCTGTATTTTTACTGTTTCTGTCCCTTCCAAAAACAACGGTATTCCAGCTAAGAATAAGAGGAAACTGATCACTGATGGTATAGTAAGACCTCAGATCCCAGAATCTTCCGGTTTCTGCTGCAGAATAATTAAAGAACTCTTTGTTATTGTATAGTGCATCAGGCGAGAAATTGTAGATATCCCACAGTTCCAGTACCAGATGTTTATTTTTGTAGCCTATATAATTATTGAATTCCTTATAAGAGCCATCTGCATTACCTCCTGCCCAAAAGCCTCCGTAGAAATTTTCAAAGTCCAGATGAACATCTCCGGTATAGATCAATCCCGCAGAAACTTCTAATCCTCTCCAAAGATGGCTGTTCCTGAGCTGCAATGCGGAATGTATTTCCTGCGCACTCAATGACATGCTTCCAACAATTATTGAAAAAGCAAGCAGCAATTTATATTTTATCATGATCTGTTTTTTTATAAATATCAGATAAGATCCTTTTCTCGTACTTTAGACCCAAATAAAGCATATCCAAGCATCAGTAATTCACAGATTACGGTAAGAGACCATGTCCATCTCCATGATCCGAAAATATCTGCCAAACCTCCCTGAATAAGGGTGAAAATAGCTCCCCCGAATACAGCAGAAATAAATATTCCGGAAGCTTTTGAGGTATATTTGTTTAATCCTTTTATGGAAAGTGAATAAATACAGCTCCACATAGAGGAATGCAGTAAACCTATAGCCACCAGAAACCAAAGATTTTGTGTAATCATAGAAACCAGGGCAAGTATAGCAGCCAAAATCGTTGTGACAATCAACTGTGTCCTTGCTGATATTTTGTTAAAAAAACTGGATATTGATCTTCCTACAAGAAATCCTCCCCAATAGAGGGTAGATAATAAAGCATGGATTCCAAAATCTACTCCACCGATAATAATATCTGTTTTCCCAAAGAAATTGATGGGACGCCCTGAATCCATCAGCTCAAAAGCATAGAGATTAATATTAGCACCTATCGCAACCTCTGTTCCTACGTAAAAAAATATGGCACCTACCCCTAAAACAAAGTGCCTGAAAGACCAGATGCTCCTTTCCAGCTTCTCCCCATCTACAGCTCTGGTATTCGCAATATCCGGCAGATGAAGTCTTTTAGTAACCAAAATAATAATCAGGATGCATAGGATGAGCATAGAAAGTGGAAACAATAATTGTTTGATCTCTATATTTTCAATGGAAATACCACTAAACATCACTACTGTAACAAAGAAAGGTGCTGACGTGGTTCCTATAGAATTGATTGCTGTCAAAATATTCAACCGCTGTACTGGCTGAGTGCCTTTCATCTCATAAGATGCAGCATAAGGGTTGACCACTACCTGGATAACTGCCGCTGATGTTCCCATCAAATAAGACCCAATGATAAAAATGATAAAGCCCAAAGGAATAATGGCATCCCTGATGCTGAATTTCAAATCTGGATATTGAGTTCCCATCCAAGATGAGCACAGATACATAAACAGCCCCGAGATCATAAAAAGAAGTCCCCGCAAAATTGTGTTTTTGTATCCGTAAGCATTGACCCATTTACTTCCCAAAGTCCCGTTCAGCAGGTAACCCAAAAAGAAGAAAAAGGTGGTAAGTGTCGTCAATGTGTTTCTAAGACTGCCAGCATGGCTGAGAAATGTAAATTTTAAGGGGGCCTGCAGCTGTTCGTTTACGGTAGTCAAAAATCCGACAATGAAATAAATGAATGTAATAATTGCAAATGGAAGAACAGCATGATTATGCTTTCCTCCTGATGGCTGTATATCTGGTTGTATAATCATGGTAATTTATTTAGAATTGATTGTAAAACAGGACTGGTTCCCTGATTCTTAATTTCATCTGCAAACCGCGCGTATAGCTTCACAAATTTATCCGAAGACCTTAGTCCAGTACTCTTAAAAGATGACAGTTCTAAAAAGTCTAACGGTTCAACGCTTAAGATCAGTTGCTCATCATCCGGAGTCAGCCAAGGCTCAGAAACCTCATAAGAATTCCCTTTGTCATCCTTTTTGTATTTGAGATAATGCCTGTAGGCAGCGATAAGAAAAGCAAGTCTTGTAAGGTCTGCATCGGCTTTAATCATTTTGTCCAGATTTGGCGTGATATACACCGGAAATTTTGAGATCCCGTCAAAACACAACCTTGCCACCTGATCGCTCACACTTTGATTAGAGAATCTTTCGAGAAGCGTTTTTTTGTATTCTTCCAGGTTTGTATTTTTAGGAACAGGAACAAAAGGGGTGATATCAATATCCATAAAATCACGAACAAACTTTTTGAGATTCTGGTTTTCCATGGCTTGGTCCACTTTACGGTATCCCATAAGAAAAGAAGGGTAAGAGAGCAGGGTGTGTGAAGCATTTAAAAGGCTCAGTTTCATATTCTCAAAAGCTGTCACATCATCTGTAAATTCCACTCCAACTCTTTCCCATTCAGGTCTTCCGGCAATAAAGTCATCCTCTATTACCCATTGTATGAAATCTTCACAGTAAACAGGAGCCAGGTCCGCAATTCCGCTGGAGCTGTTCAGTCTGGTAATATCTTCAGAAGTTGTGGACGGAGTAATGCGGTCTACCATACTGTTGGGAAAGGTAACATGGTTTTTTACCCATTCTGCAAGATCTTTGTCCCAGGCTTGTATAAATTCGGTAAAAGCTTGCTTAGACGTGTTACCATTATGCTGTAGATTATCACAGGAAAGAATCGTAACGCCTCCGTTATTCCTCATTTTCCTCCTGCTCAGACCTTCTGCGATGAATCCGAAAACAGTGGAAGGATTTTCAGTATTGCGCAGATCCTCCTGAATTTTTTTATCTGCTAACAAAAATTTGCCTGTTTCCTTATCAAGATTATATCCTCCTTCCGTAATCGTTAAGGTGATTATTTTAACATTGCTGTCTGCAATTTTTTCTTTCACCGCTTCCGGATCTTCAATCCCCCAGATGAGTTCATTTAATGATCCTATTTTGTAGACTTGATTTGTTTCATTTCTTCCACATACTGTAAGTGTATAATCAAGATTCTGAGCTTTAAGGTCATTGATAATCTTTTCATCGGAAGGCAATAGGCATACTCCACAGATTCCCCATTGCTGCTGGTCTTCAAATTCCAATAATTTATTGGTGTAAAACTGCTGATGAGCTCTATGGAAATTTCCTACACCAATGTGTAAAATTCCCGTCTTTATCTTTTGAGGATCATAATGATAAGAAATGGTATTCATAGGTAAATTCTTAGTAAATTAGTGAATGGGTTAAAACTATATTAACAATCTGTTCACATTTCATTTTTTTTATAAAATTTCTATTGGGAACGTTCTCAAAATTCCGGGCACGTTCCCAATTGCCGATTTTTTTTATTAATTTTAACAAAAACATAGTCCCATGAAGCGAGCAACCATTAAAGATTTGTCAAAATTTTTGTCATTATCTACCTCTACCATCTCCCGGGCACTGCTTAATGATAAAAATGTAAATTTTGAAACGCGTCAACGGGTACTGGATGCTGCAGATCAGTTAGGATATAAACCTAATCTGACTGCTCTGAATTTAAAGTCCGGAAAATCAAAGACAATAGGGATTGTGGTCCCCGAGATGGTGACTCCTTTTTCGGCAAAGGTGCTTGAAGGGATTCAGAATGTGCTATATCCTTTAGGCTACAGACTTGTGATCACCCAATGTGATGAGAATCCGCTAATCGAAAGGGAAAACCTGGAACTTCTGGAAGGATTTGATGTAGACGGGATCATTATCAATGTATGTCATGAAACCTTTAATAATGATATATACAGGCGTATAATGGGACAGGGAATTCCTTTGGTTTTTTTCGACAGAATTCCCGATAAAGCTCTGGATGTTTCAAAGGTAATTGTGGATGATTATATTAAAACATCTCTAATGGTGGAGCATCTCGTTGAAACCGGTAGAAAAAGAATAGCGTATATCATGGGACCGCCAACAATCAGAAATGTCAGAGAACGATTTAACGGATATAAGCGTATTGTGGATAAATACGGTATCTTTGATGAGCGTCTGATTACCCAAACGGAAGGAATGACTTTTAATGATGGGAGAAATGCGATACAGCAGTTATTAGATAAAAAGGTAGAGTTTGACAGTGTCTTTGCATTCAGTGATACCCTGGCAATTGGAGCTATGAATTTTCTTCTTGAAAAGAGTCTAAAAATTCCCGATGACGTAGCCGTTGCAAGTTTTTCAGGAACTGAATTATCTACGATGGTTTATCCTCAACTGACCAGTGTGCAGCAACCCTTAACAAAAATGGGTGAAATTGCAGCAGAACTAATCTTAGAAAAAATAAAAGATAATTCTACACCAAGCAAAACTGTTTCACTGGATGCATTATTGGTATTCAGAACATCAACTTTGTAAAAAATACCAGGTAAAAACATACTTACATGTACCGTAAATCAGCTTTACTACATATAACAATCTCTATTACTTGCAGACAACCAACACCTTATATTTCTAGTTTCATATATAAAAATGTATGATTGTCCATAAGAGTTCAATCAAAAAAATGAAAGCTGCCCCCTGCACAAATGCCCAATCGACGAACTTCAACCCGACTTTGAACATTGCTTTCTTAGCAGTTCGTTGTTTATATCACACCATATACTCCTGAATTAGCTCCTGATATTGTCTATATGAAATAACTTCATCATTTGCGTTATCCGGGTGTGTACGATGCGTATTTAATGAAATGCTTACGCAAGGGGTATTTTTTTCCGTTGTTAATCTTTGTAGCAGTTCTTTTAATGCTATGTTATTTTTTTCTGTTAAATGATTTTGCGGTGTAAAATCCTATGAAGAATACAATAGCGATAAGTATTACCAACGGTAACTCAAAACTAAATACTGTAAATTTTACTTTGACATTTTCAAGGTTTTGACCAATAAAAACCAAAAGTAAAATCAATAAAGCGATATCGATAACTTGACGGATAGAAATGTTTTTCATCAGTATTATTTTTTAAAGTTCAGTCATTCTTTTCGGGTACTATATATGATACATTTGCTTCTCGGGAAAAAACTACCATTTATAGTATCCATAGGTTATATCTGACGTTTTCATAATCACATTGAAACTTGCCAATCGTTTTATACTTATCTATTTTCCCAATTGAAAAACAGCAATAGGTGACATTCGGTTTTTGTTCAGCGACAGCCGTTTACCATCTGCGCTTACCGTAAAATTATTTACGTTTTGTATTTGTTTGGAATATTCGATTTCGTTTATTTGTCCATTTTTGCAGGCCATTCTTGTACTTGCCAGCGCATTGATTTTCAACGCATAGATATTTTCCATTTCATACGTTGACCTCATCAGGTTGCAACCCACCTTTGTTTCTACACGTTTGTCTTTAGTATGAAAAATGATGTAGTAATCTTTTCCATCAGCCATAACAGTCTTACCCATAAACTCTACCAATGTCCATCTCTTATCTGTAATAGTTTCATTATTTGGCAACTGACCGGTGTTGCTGTTTTGTCCGCTGTTTTTGGTAATACTGATTATTTTTTGTTCTGTTTTTACAACAGGTTGAGTGGTGTCATACACAAAATCAAGATTAATGGTAACTATGTCTCCTTTGTTCAAACTCTTTATGGCAGCTACATAAGGTTTATTCAAATCTTTTTTGTAATAGTCACTGATCAGTACAGCATATTCTTTCAGCTTTTCTGTGCCGGCTTTACCATTGATCAAATGATTTTTGTAATCTATAATGCTAAACTTGGCCAAGTTGCCGGATTCGCCACATCTGTCAGGGCACAAAGCAGTACGCCCCATACATTGGTGAAAATCTGTGCCATTATAACGGGCTGTAAAAAGGTGCGATGAAGTAAATGGTTTTTTACTTAATTGATTGTTAGAAAGCGTAGGTAACATCTTTTTTTTGCTTAGTTCTTTCACCAGGGTTATTTTGACACTGGAGGCATCTGCCTGAGGATCTTCTACTTTTTCTTCTTTGATCACGAGTTCATATTCATAGCCCTCCTGGTAATTAAAACCTTCTATATGATCATAAAAATAACCCCAATACTTTTGGTCTTCCGACCATTTTACCTGCATACAGCGCGTCATTCCGGCTCCGGCATCACAAGGTTTGGTTTCAGCCCCGATCAAGATTGTTTTTTCTTTGAATTTTTGAGTTGCATTACAAGCTAATAGCGTTAAGGATAAGATGCAGGTTGTAATTAAAGATTTGTAATTCATTTGTAATTGATTAGAAAAACTGACTCTCTGCAGTCGGTTTCAAATTATTATGTAAATGTGTTTTTATGTTTATTAATGTAAGTGTATGATAGGGTTTTTGATCCTATCCTGGATTTCTCAACGGTATGTAAAAATATGTTCTTCATTGTTCATCATTGTTTTTTTGAGCAATGTTTCAAATTCTCTGGCACAGAGGACAGATCAGTCAGTCCATAAAAAGCGGGATGCCAACATCCCGCCCAACTTAAAAATTGTATAATTTGAATCTCTAGAATTCATGGTTAAAATTATAAACAATAATAATTTATGGATATCTGTAAAATCTACACTGTTATATTCTTAACTCTTAGCGAAGAGTTGAACAACTTATACTTATGAATTAAGCAACTCTTAAACGCGCCCGCTCTGATGCTATTTAGATCTCCTGAATGCAACGGCCTTCAGAGCAGTGTTGATACGTTGCTCGGCCCGGTAGTTCACTCTGATCTCACGATCTTTTCATTGGACAGGCTTCCCTAAATCACATTATACAGTGCAATGGCAACTCCTCTGATATCAGCTTCGGACAATGCAGAGAATTTTTCTATCTGTTTACAGAGATCTTCTACTGTGATCTCATCGTCATTGATGGCTACCGCATACCATTTCTTTTTTACATCGTCTGTCACACCAGGCTGGACTCTCTGGATCAGATTGTACTTGATAGACATAATATTGTATTCATCAATTTATGTTTACAAAGCTAAGGGCAATTCTAAAAGGAATAAATAGTAGAAATCTGTCATTTTATTATCTGTTATAATTAGGTTACTTTGTTTCAGTCGGAAAGACTGCTGGTTATTGGTCTTCTCTGTTTTTTATTCTTTCACTTGATTATTGAAGTTGCAGGAGTGGGCAGATAATATACTTACAAAAAATGAAAAGACTGAATCACATTGACACAGATGCCTTTATCCGTTTTTTCAAAATAGACGGAGAAGAGCCCGCTACGGATTACCTCAGCTATTTTTCCGGTTTTATAGAAAGGATAGAGGATTTTGCGATAGCGCCGTTTTGCTGGGCAGTGTCAAACCATTACACGCTTAGGCTGGAACATGTGAGCCATAACATTGATGAGTTTACGCCCTATTCCAAAGAAGAATGGCTCACCCGGGATGCTGCTTACTTTTCTGAGCTTTACCATCCCGATGACCGGGCCTTTATCCGGTCGGCCATCCATTTTATGACCGACATTTATCTTGGGGAAGGAGAATTGGCCAGAGAAGGCATCAGGTTTAGTATTTATGTGAGGATGATAAGCCGGAACAATATCTACCGCTGGGTGCTGATGCAGTTTGCACAGCAGTTCATCAGCTTGGCAAAAAATCTGGAAAGTGTCCTGTTTGTGGTCTATGATATGGATGGGCTTCAGGACAGGGATGTCCCGTTGCTGTCTATGGTAGACCATACTAATGGAAAATCGACCCATTATATCTATGAAGAACAGCAAATAAAACAGCAGCATACCAGCCCGGTTATTCTCACGCGTCGTGAGAAGGAGGTACTGGCGCTGATATTCAAAGGCTTCACTACACCACAGATCGCAGAAAAGCTTTTTATCTCATACCATACGGTAGAAAATCACAAACGCAACCTTAGGCAGAAGACCAATACCAAAACCACCGGTGAGCTGGTGGCCTATACGATAAAGCACCTGGGTGCTGAGCTGGGATCCTAGGAAAACCTGGCAGTCTACACCAACGGCAATATCACGAACCAAAGAACATAATTTGATCCGGAATGGCCTCCTCTTCTATTTGGGTTGCCTGTTTTATATGTTTAAAAGATCAACGGGAGTATAGCAACAAGCATTTTTCTACGCAAAAAAAATCTGAACTTTATTAAGTTATCCCTATTCATAGTCATTACATCACAAATGGTAAATTTTTGAGCCTTTAAAGCAGAGGACTCTCATTCAATAAAAAAGACTGCCCAAAAATGAGCAGTCTTACTTTTATGGTAAAGGATTATGAGATTACTTCACCATCACTTTATAGGATTTTACAAATGATTTATTTTCTAACTTAATGATATAGATCCCGGTTGGTAATGCAGTGGTATTAATTTCTGTATTTGCATTGAGCTTGCCGGTCTTCACCACCTGTCCCATAGCAGAGTACATAGTATAATTCCCTTCATCCAGACCAGATACAATCAGATTGTTACCTGCCTGTACAGGATTAGGATATACTTTGACATCCTTTGCAACATCTGTTATGTTTAGCTCTTTTTCAGTGGTATTGGAACCGTTCTTCATAAATGCAGCATATGGAGAAAGTGGGGAATCTGGTGCTCCTCTTTTTACAAGGTCTGTATCTACCAAAGCCTGGATACCGTCTTTGTCACTATCGTTGATTATAGAGATAAATCCACCGTCTAATGTATCAAGATTGGCTTTCCCGATCTGGTGCAAGTCAAAATCTAAACCGTTGGAAGTGATATCCAAGAAATCCGGAAGGTAATCACCGTCTGTATTTTTAATCAGATATTTCATTACTCCAGAATCAGGATAAGTTTCCAAAATATCGGCAATACCATTATTACCTATTGCAATATTGCTGTCAATCACTCCATTACGGTCGGTATCAATCTGGTATATAATTGATGTTGGGATTCCGGATTCAAACAGATCCAGAACGCCATCGTTATCAGAATCCAGATCACGGTAGTTCGGTACGCCATCTCCCAAAACTGGCAATAACAGAAGATTACCCTCATTATCATCATTCTCGAAGAGTCCATTTTTATCAAAATCTTCAACAGCATCAGGAATCCCGTCGTTATCAGAATCCAGGTCACAAGCATCTAAGATACCATCACCATCTGTATCCAATACAGGTGATTTGTCGTTTACTACTGAACATCCCTCCGCGCAGTCCGGTATTCCGTTTCCATTAAGGTCTATACTGTCATCACCGTTAGGACAACGATCGAAGCAGTTTGCCACCCCGTCATTGTCATCATCTTTGCTGGCAAAAGCATTATAAATATTGTAGCCCTGGCCCAGGCTGACGGATAGCAGTGTACTGAAGGTAATTTTTATACGGTTAAAAGGTTGGGTAGACCTACCCCCAACATAGAACCTGTTGCTTCCACCTGTAAGTAAGTTCCCGGAGATCAAGCTTCCGGATGAGAAGGTGTCTGTTAATGTATTTCCGTTATAGAACTGCACGGTAATGGCATCAAAAATACCTACACCGATCAAACTTCCCGATTTTTCGAGAGTATAGCCTGCCACTGTATTGGCCGGAAGCATACTATTGGTACTAACGGTCAAACTACCAGGCAAAAGAAATACCCCTAGCAATGGAGCCGTGAGCTTGGCGTAATTGTTCGGATTATTGTCTACCACAGCACCAGGATTTGATAGATTTGGTGCAAAAAGACCCAAACCAGAATTGGTCCATCCATATCCGTCTACGATATTTCCGGAAATAGAAGACCCGCTTGTCTGGATCTTATCGTCACATTCGCAACCTATAGGTTCTTCGAAGGCATAATACACTTTCAGTTTTCCTAAATTGAAACCAATTCCCTGAGTAACTTTCAACCTTACCTCGTTGAAAGGCTTCGTGGTAGTGAGGGTTACTTTTTGTTTTGCAGAACCAAAGCTTATAACCTTGATATTCATCAGACCTCCGCCATCAGATAATCTTCTGGAATCCTGAAGTTGCCCAAATAGATAGGTTTCAACAGTAATGGTCTTTAGAAACTCCGCACTCAACAGTTTCCCCTGATCATCAGGCTCTATAACAAATCCTGTTCTGTTGCCAGCGGGGTAGACCTGATTCTTATCTAAAACCCCTACAGAATAAGATCCCAGCAACCCGACAGGAAGAACAATAGATCCGTAAGAATTTTTATTGCCATCTCCAATCTTTTCTTTGTCCACAACAAATGAAAGTGGTGAAATGAAACTACTGCTTCCTGACACGTTACCATCTACACCGCTACCGGCAATGATATCATCACAGATGCCATTGTTATCGGTTGGTACTGCAGAGGGATCGAAAGCGAAGGCATAATACACATTCAAAGCGCTGAACAAAGAAAGCACATTGGTTTGATAGAGCCTTACCTCATTGAACGCTTTCGTTGTTTTGAAATGCAGGAATATTCTGTTTTTACTACCCCCGAATGCCGGTACGGATAGCAAAGTACTGCTTGTTGTTGTCTCCTGCAGGACACCGTTTTTATAGGTACTGATCCTCAAAGAGCTCAGCAGGTCTATGGTGATAAAACTTGCCCCGAGATCAACATTAAATCCTGTGATATAACCAGCCGGATAAGTTGTGTTATTATTTTTTACAGAAATTCCGTTTCCACTCACTAAAGAAGCAAAGTTACCCAGGCTCACTTTATTATCAAGATTGGCATCTACCACAGGGGTCATACTTCCATTGTAACATGCTAAGCAAATCCCCGAATTATTTACAGGTTTTGCCTCTACTCCCATCCCGCGGATAGGTTCGTAGCCTTGCTGTGCAAATGCTATCGCAGACATCAGGAATGTCATCAGCATAACAGCTAATTTTTTTGTCATTTTTTTTGTCATTTTTTTGTTTTTTTAAGTTTTTGTTTAGTTTAATTTATCAGGTTTCAGAATATTAATTTTTCAGATTTAAGGATCCGTCCATAAGCTCCAGAGTTTCCATTAATACAGCAAACCTTTTTGGTAGTGACAAGACCTTTTGTGTTGGATTCCAAACTTGTCTGTACTCCGGTTCTGCTCATTTCCCAATCACGGTTGCCAATCTGCTGTAAGGTAATGCCTGTTGTATTGGAGGATCATAGCAAGCACATTGGAGGGTGTTGGTATTAAAGGCAAAAAAAATATATCCGATTCTCCGGAAAATGTTATCATTAGCTTTGCCACAGAGTTTATATTGGATGCATCGATGCCAATCCTTCAGCCTGAAAGAGATCAAACAGGTATCTCACACACCATTACTTTGTTTATTATCCGTTCTAAAAACTGCAGTCATTTCTTCCTACAGGTGGTAACACGATGGAATTTCCCTCCTGACTATTCAAATAATCTAAAAGTGTGAAGATATGGAAGCACCAGATGGCTGTTGCCCAACCTGTGTACCGGAAAAATCCGGTATATCATCTATCGCAGAGCTTAATGACAATGGTTTAATATCCTTCGCATCTATGTTGAATATTGCTGATGATATCTCTAGGCCTCTTCTTCTATCAGAGATAAAGTAAGATAGAAGAAGCGATGATAAGTTTTCGTTATGTTATTGTAAGTCTCTGTAAAGACGATTCACAAAGTTACTGTCATTCACAATTGGAGTAGTTTTATAAGTGCTTGCTGTAGACGTATAAAACCCATTAAACGTATCGTATAGCCCTGAAACTGCTGATTGCACCGTAATTAATATGCTGACAACAGTACAAAGGAGAAAAAATTATTTTTCATTCATAATGAATATTTTATGGTCAAATAACAATGATTATAGAGCACTCTATGGCTGTCTTATCCCTTTTATTTTAAAACATAACCCAACAATGTTCAAATTTAAAAAAGGGATAAGTCCATTAGAGTATTTAATTTAAATGAATTTCCGATATGTTACCTAAGTTGAAAATGCTATAAAAACACCTAAAACTTTGCTGAGTTTACGCCCTTGCGAGCCTTAAAAACACTTATAAAATCAAATAAAACTTAGCGAACCTTGCGTTAAAATAGTTTTAGGTAATAGAACAAGGATTCATATAATTTAATTAATACATACCTGTCCATATTGTACCGTTACACCCTTCGTGTCTCTTCAGGTTAGAATTGTACCGAATTGCGCCTTCTTCAGCAGCAGTACAAGAGTCATTATTCGGTTTGGAAACGCCCTTCATTTGAATAGCCGCACCATTCCCTGTAACAGAACCGGCAGAAGGCCTCATATTGATTCCTACTACGGTATTATCTGCATTATTTTCATTAAAAAATACATGTGTCTTATTGGCATAAACGTTTTCATTGCCTGCGCCCTGTCCGTTAATTCCAAGAACTATCGATCCATTACCAGAAATCGCTTTATTTCCTGTCCCAAATGTAAAGGAACCAATCCCTACATTATTTGAAGATCCTACAGCTACTCCACCATCATTTGTGTTAGTAAATCCTAAGGTTATCCCAGTTGTACCGCTAACTGTATTCAAATTTCCGAATACCAAGTTATAGGCTCCTGTTGCGGAATTAGAATTGCCAATTACTTTTGCTCCTCTTGTCACTGTGTTGCGTGATCCAATAGCAACAGATGGAGACTCACCATTGATTGCAGTAACTGAATTATTTCTTCCTATTGCAACGTTGGAAGATGATGAATCGATTGAATTATTGGTTCCCCAGGAAAAGGCTGCATAATTACCTGCGAATTCAGTAGAGTTCCCCCCCCGTAAAGTTCCGTTGGCATCCAATATCGCTTTCACATTTTTCTTAGTGGCAAAAACAAGATTCTGGCCGTCATTTGTTCCCAGGTAATTGCCTGTGCTGATATCGGTTCCCAAAGCTGCCGATGTGGCGGTGGTTCCTGTATTACCATTGGTGTTCCAATCAATAGGAGAAGCTACCCAGCGGGCATTACCATCTGAATCGGATATCAGTACATTGCCTGCGGCTTGTGAACCATCGGCCAAACGCAAGCCGGAGCCGGCGGTAGAGGATACAATGTGAAGCTTAGTAGCAGGATTTGTAACGTTGATGCCAACATTACCGTTATCCAATACTGTAACGATCTCTGCAGTGGAAGAATTGACTTCTAACGCTTTGGTGGCAGAGGTGTTTCCTTTTGATAAGATATCAAGAGATGCACTAGGGTTATCCGCATTAATCCCTACCTGGCCGAATGCCATAGAGCTTCCTGATAGCAATAAAAATGTAAATAGGTTTTTTTTCATTTTTTGGTTTTAATTAATAATTTATTTTAAATAATTGTGTCTTTTAAATTTGTGTGAACTCATTCCATTCTGCCCGATTTTAATCATCTTTATTCATCTTTATCTGATGTAAATAGATTAAAATCAATAGCACTATAGGTCTTTTTGAAAAACATATTTACCTATTTCTTGAACTAATATTGAATAAGTGCTATTGATAATTGGTTATATAAAGAATTCTTTCTGCAAGCTTAGGACGACATCCTCAGATCATAATCTGCAATTTTTAAACAGTGTCATGCTCTGTCTGTGGATGCTATTATTTGTAAAAGATGTAGGTCAAAAAAAGCGTTTTGGAAAGTGTAAAATTTTCGTGCTTTAAAAAACAGAAAAAATCACAAAAGAATTTATTGAGTCAAAACATCTTGCTCAAAATTCATTCTTATAAAATATTGACAGTGCTAATTTTTATAACGAAAGCATCTTTACAAAAGCCTAAAGTTAAATAAGTAACGCGATAATGGAAGTACTTCCGCAGTAAGAGTTCCTGTAGGTGAGGATAGTAGATTTAATTTTCATTTGTTTGTGTGTTTTTTAGGTTATTAATTTATTGCCACGATGGATTTATGCAACTTTCATTTCTGTTTAGGTTCAGGTTTATATTTTATTATTATATCAATTTTTATTAAAAGTCTTGCGATAATAGGCATGTAACAGATTAAAAATTTAAAACTTTTCGGCCACTATAATGAATGCCTTTGCGCCTGAAGGTGGTCCCGATATGTAAAATGTAACCCTGTAATAGCCATTAGCTTCAACATCTACTATATTGACGATATTTAATTCATAATTAACAATATTATTAGAAACATCGCTTGTAACATTCTGATATGTAGAATAATTAGATTGTGTAAAAGTTCTCGTCCAGTTATTGTATTCAAAACCATTCTGAGCATATTGCTGGTTAAAACCGATATAAACATTTTTATTAGCCGCAGGCTGATTGATCAGCGCTATCTGAGGCTGAAAGTTGCCACTCACATTTCCAAACCTGAACCTATAGTCTCCTATGGATACTGTTCTAGAAGGATCTGGAGCGGTTCCAGTATAAATTGCTTTTATAATATCCGACCCATTGGTGGGGTCAGAACATTGTCCGAGATTTTCCCAAATAGCTCCATCAAAAAAATAGTAACAAGGGCTGGTAATATTGACTGTTTTCACAGAAGGAACTGTTACAGGAGATGTGGCATAAACAATTGCTCCTTTCTGGGCTATCGTATACTGATTATCTAAGGTTTTTATCTCATCTCCCGTAAGTCTTGGTGCAATGATACCCGGAGGCGGGATAGCTATAGAAGCATTTTTATTAACATCCAGTGTAGCTTTTGGATCTGACGTGTTGATGCCAACCTGTGATAATAATGGATGGAAACATATGAATGTCAATAAAATACAAAATAAAATTCTATTCATCATAATTTGTAAAGTAAATATTTTTACAAAAGTACACTCGTCACATACACAAAAAAATAGTAGATATATACTATTTTCAGCAACAAAAGTAGATTGAAAAAAGTTTTTAGAAATATCTGTAACCTTTATATCGAAACATACGTTTCTTTTACTCAAGTGAAATCAAAAATATCACTTCAAAAATCGAAAAATCTTATTACTAGTTTCAAAATGATCGATATCCACTATTTCTGTTC
The DNA here is from genome assembly GCF_900156015.1 of Chryseobacterium sp. RU33C. Taxonomy (NCBI): domain Bacteria; kingdom Pseudomonadati; phylum Bacteroidota; class Flavobacteriia; order Flavobacteriales; family Weeksellaceae; genus Chryseobacterium; species Chryseobacterium sp. RU33C. Next base: position 50,353 of record NZ_FTMT01000027.1, read on the forward strand.
ATTACCTTTTTTTATTTCTTTACAGTCTCAGGAGTAAAAGCGGAATTTACAATTATGGTTGTTATTCAGATACTTTCATTAGAAAAACAAATTGGCTTATTGCGCCATCTAAGCAACAGTAAATCTACAAGTTATTGATATTGTTGAATAACTCAAGTAAAATTAAAAAAATAAAAATTAAATTGAATATTAAAAATATACATATAGGTTCCTTAATTAAACAGAGAATTATAGATCTTGATATCGACAAACACCGTGTATGCAGTTTTTTAAATATTTCTGAAAGCGAGCTAGAGATGGTATTTATAACCGATAAAATAGATTCAGATCGTCTTTTAAAATTGAGCAAATTGCTGAAGTATGATTTTTTTCGCTTATACTCACAGCATCTTATTTTGTATTCTCCAGAGTGTAATCAAAAGACCAATATTAAAAAGTCTACTTTACCAATATTCCGGAAGAATATCTATTCGAAAGAAATTATTGATTTTATTCTAAAAAAAATAGCTTCCGGCCATATGACTAAAATAGAAGTTATAAATAGATATAATATTCCAAAGACAACCTTATATAAATGGATAGAAAAATATAGTTAATGTTTCAGTTGTAAAAAGTTGTGTAAAGTACAAAACTGAATTTAAATACCTTTTGGTTTTGCTTTTTAGTAAGTATAATTATATTGAATTTAAAATATTTTTTGAATGGAGAATAAATCGCCACATTTCAAGATTATTTTTTTAGATATTTTGAATGAAGAATTTCCTGAAAAAATTCAGGAATGCAGTACGATTTTAGCAAAGGATTGTCTAACATCTTTGGATGTTTTGGTTTTGAATAAGATTATATTCGGACAATCGAAAAATCTTAAAGATAGAAACGTGTATCGCTCATATACTTTGGAAGATATAAAGTATATTTTGAATTATCAGAAAAAAAATAATTTGAATAATTCCGAAGTGTGTATTATATTTGGAACAAGTAGGAATACGATTGCAAAATGGAAAACCTTTTACTCAAAATTATAAAATTTTTGAGTACAAGATGAATCACACTATTCTGAATACAGGTTATAAATGAACCTACATATAAAAAAGGCAGAAGAAAAATTTCTTCTGCCTTTTTATATTTTAATATTGTCTATTCCAGATTATTTTTATCCTTTTCCAATTCCCAAACATAACTACACATCAAAACCTGTCATTCTTGCAATGCTAAAAAATCTTTATTTTAAATAATAAGATATCGTGACCAATTATTTACCGGCACTGTTTGTTCAAACCTGAATTTTCGTGGTTCTATAGTAGCCAATCTCCGCAATAAAAAATTTTGTAGATATTGTTTTATAAAAATGTAGTATTTCTACGTATAGAATATGATATAAAATTAAAATAGATTTGCATATCTGATTTACAGCTGTTTACCGAATTACAATATTGCTTGTAATGCAATTAAAAGTAAAAAATCTCAATGATTCATTAGAAATCAGTACAGTAAGTAAAAGCTAAATAACCCACGATATGAAAATGATTAAATTTTATTCCCTAATCGCAATATATGCGGCAACAGCAGGCATAAAAGCACAGGTAGGGATAAATACAACAAATCCACAGGCAACTTTAGATGTTGCAGGAAGTACTAATACAAGTATGAGAGATGGTATTCTGCCTCCAAGAGTTTCTAAACAGCAGTTAGCTTCTAAGGATGTGGGAATCTACGGAAGTGCCCAGAAAGGGACCATTGTCTATGTTACAGACTCAACTACACCCACCGGTACAACGCCAAGTATAGCAGAGGTTGGCAGTATTGATAACATTGGATATTACTATTTTAGCGGATTTCAATGGGTTCCTTTTGCAATGAATATCTACAATACAGACGGAAGTCTTTCAGGAAACAGAGTAGTGACTCAAAATGCCAATAGCTTATCATTTACAACCACGGCAACCAATGGCTTTTCTGTTGACGGGACTACCTTTTCTGTAGATGGAGCCAATCACAGAATCGGATTGGGAACAAGTTCTCCTGAAACAAAATTCCATGTAGTTTCAACTACTCCATCTTCAAACCGATATAATTTGATTGATGCCAGTGCCGGAACCAATCAGTACGGAATTGTCGCTTTAAGAAATACTTCTGCTTTGGCCACAGGAAATTTTTCATTGCTTAGTTTTACCAATAACGGGCCTTCTTCAGGTGGGGGAAATTGGGCATTAGGATCTGTTCGTACGGGATCAACATTGACCAATGGTTCGGAAGAAGATTTTTATATCGGAAATTCTACCGGAGGTGGTTTAATTGAAAGAATGAGAATTAATCCTATAACGGGAAATGTAGGAATCGGAACGTCTCCTGCAACAAATAAACTGCACATTAATGCGACCAATCCTGTAAGACTGGAGGGACTGCAGGCTGCGGCAGGAACGGCAGGAAGCTTAACGGTGAACAGTACAGGCGTTGTACAGTTAAAAAACTCTTCCAGCATCAGTGCTGCAAGAGGTACCGGAATAGTTTCAATTACACAAAACAATACTTTTGTAAATACCTCCGTTTCGGTAAAAACTTTTGATAATCTCAGTGAAATGACGGGAAACACTTTTACAGCATTTTCTACGGGATTGTATAAAATTGATTTTACCATCAATTATCCTCAAAGAGGATCAACAGAAGACGGTGGAGATGGTTATTCAGGATATGCCCAGATCAGTCTGAACGGAATTCAGCAGTCATTTACCAATACTAAAGTTGTTCTACCTGAAGTATCTGGAGCTCCGTCTTTCGTTACCTGTACAAATTCTGCATTACTAAAAATAAATGCAGGCCAGGTACTTTCATTTCAGGCCCTTACTTTTGGATCAACTCCTAATACAACAAATATTGTAGCCCCTTTTACAATCAACGTAGTCCGCATTGATTAATCCTTTGAATTACACTAAAAACAGGTAAAGCTCCCATTACCTTACAGGCAAATTCTATCAACACAAATACATCATAAGAACAGCTTCATTTTGCAGCTGTTCTTATGTATTTAATAATATTTTTTTAATTAGAAATACAAACATAATTATATAATGTCTGGTGAGTTTTTATTATCGAAAAAAAATAAATCTGTTATATACTTATCACAAAACTGATATATACTGTCGCCATCTACTGCATTAAAATCTACTTCGTGCTGGATGACATAAACGTTTGACCATTTCAAGGTTGTTAAAGTTCCTTCTTTGTGAGATTTATTGAAAGTTTCCTCTCCCACAGTAGGCTTGTATTTACCATTCAAGAAGATTTCAAATGACAATATTTACATTTTCAGGTAACATTTACGCCGAAAACATGTCCAACCAATGCTGTAATTCCCATTGCGACAGTTCCCCAGAAACAGATTCTCAACACGGCAATTTTAATATCGGAACCTCCGGCTCTGGCAGAAACAGCTCCCAAAAGCATTAAAAATATGATTGAAAAACCATACTGGAAGTATACCATTTGCTTAAGAGGAGCCAAAAGAGAAATGGTAAACGGCAATAAAGCTCCTACTGCAAATGAACTGAATGAGGCGAGTGCTGCCTGCAAAGGTTTCGCCTGTGTGATTTCATTTATACCCAGTTCGTCACGGGCATGCGCTCCAAGTGCATCGTGTTCTGTAAGTTCAATAGCTACCTGCATAGCGGTTTCTTTGGTACAACCTCTTCTTTCATACACTTTGGCCAATTCTCTAAGTTCTATTTCGGGCATTTCTTCCAGCTCGCGCTGCTCACGAATCAAATCTGCCTTTTCAGTATCTTCCTGTGAGCTTACGGATACATATTCCCCGGCAGCCATAGACATTGCTCCGGCAATCATTCCTGCCAGTGCAGCAAGAATAATCACATGCCGTTCCGGAGCTGCTGCCGCAACCCCTATGACAATACTTGTGGTGGACAACAACCCGTCATTTGCCCCTAATACAGCTGCCCGAAGCCAGCCTACTCTGTTTACATAATGTTTCTCCAGCGGATGATGCATAATTTTTGTTTTGGTAGCAGCATAAAGTTACCAAATGTTTCATCAAGAATCATTTTAAATTAACTTCATTTCATTATCAGTGAAGGTCTTCTATTTTTATCAGACAGCTAAAGGTTCATTTTTGAGGTTATTTTCAATTTAAATATTCAGGAAACCAAGAATATTATTTCAGGAAAAAATCTATTATATAAAGCATTTCATTAAAAAAACGGTCATACAGACTGCTCTATATGACCGGTATTGAACATCAATCTATATTAATTAAAGGAAGATGTTGCAGTTTACATTTTTAACAATATTATTTCTTTCCAACATTTTTATTGAGGATGGTAATTGTTTCTAAAACAATCTATTATGAAGGGATCTCAGGGCTTCTATCTTATAAGCAGATGAGACCAGAAGTGAAATATTGTTCTCACTTCCTCCATAAGAAATCATTCTTATCGGAATATGTTTTACCGCTTCAGAAACAATAGTGGCATACCCATTATTGTTTTTTCTGAAATCTCCCACAATACAAACGATAGACTGTTCATAATCAATTTCAACTGCTGAAAAGGATTCCAGCTCTTTCACAATTTCAGAAAGATAATCAGTTTGATCTATAGTAAGTGAAACAGCTACTTCAGAAGTAGTAATCATGTCAATAGGTGTCTTGTAACGTTCAAAAACTTCGAAAACCCTTCTTAAAAATCCGTAAGCCATCAACATTCGTGAAGACTGAATACGAATTGCCGTAATATTGTCTTTTGCGGCAATGGCTACAATCTGATTTTGATTTGTACTTTCTCCGGAGATCAATGTCCCGGACGCACTCAAATTCATCGTATCCAGTAATCTTACGGGAACATTATATTTTCTTGCCGGGAAAACACTTTGCGGATGAAGAATTTTAGCTCCAAAATAGGATAATTCGGCAGCTTCATCAAAACTGAGTCTGGCAATAGATTTTGTATTCTGAACAAATCTGGGATCATTGTTATGGAATCCGTCAATATCTGTCCAGATCTGGATTTCTTCAACCTGTAATGCTGCTCCTAATAATGATGCTGTATAATCTGAGCCTCCTCTTTGTAAATTATCAATTTCACCTTCGGCATTTCTGCATATATACCCCTGAGTGATAAATAAGCTTTCTTCAGGGTATTCTGAAATTTTACGCCCTGCGTGCTCTCTGATATAATCAATATTGGGTTCTTTATCTTCATCAATCAGCATGAAATCAAGTGCTGATAATAGCACTGAAGGAATTTCAATTTCCTTTAAATGGAAATGGAAAAGCGTTGTTGAAATAATTTCTCCCTGAGCCAGAATAATCCGTTCTGCACTGGAGGTAAAGTTTTTATTTTTAAATTGATAAAACAGATCAAAAATTTTGTCAATGAACAGTAATGCTTCTGCAATACCTTCTTCAGTTTTAAACAGTTCATTAACAAAGTTTTTATACTTATCATACATTTCATCAATATGTTTGTAAGCAGCTTCAATATCTTTTTTCTCATACAGCTCTGATAATTTTACCAGGTCATTGGTAGTTCCTGAAACAGCTGACAAAACAACAAGATGTTGATCTGCTGCCTGAGATCTGATGATAGGTAATAACTGCTCAATTCTCCCCGGACTTCCTACTGAAGTTCCTCCAAATTTTAATACTTTCATAATAGATTTAAATTGTTGAATATTTTCCAAAAAAAAAGAGCTTGTCGTGATGACAAGCTCCTGATATATTTTAGTTTCTAACCAAAGGAAAATGACTCACGACGTTCGACGTAAGTTCTGTTTCTTTGCTTTTTTAAGGTTAGATAAAATCATTTTCTTTTTTTGCTGGGCAAATATACACATTTTTATTAATCTCAGTCTAAAAAAATTCTTTCTTTTGGATGTACACCCAACACAACCAGTATTGTAGCTAACGCTTTATGAGCCAGACCATAGAAATCCTGAACAGGTTCATATTTTCGGGAAAATCCTATTTTCTTATCTTTGCAGCAATGAATTTATTATATATCAACTGGGATGTCAATCCCGAAATCGTCAATATTTTAGGGCTTCCCATAAAATATTACGGATTACTTTTCCTTGCGGGACTTGTTTTATCATTAAATATTTTAAAAAGAATTTATAAAAAAGAGGGGCTTAGTTCACAAGCCCACGAAGCTTTATTCTCTTATGCACTGATAGGAATTTTAGTGGGTGCGAGATTGGGACATTGTCTTTTTTATGATTTTGATTATTATTCCCAGCATCCGGTAGAGATATTTCTACCTATTCAGAAAGGACCGGATGGGATCTACCATTTCACAGGATTTGCAGGTCTTGCCAGCCATGGTGGTGGTATTGGTCTGGTTATTATGCTTCTTATCTATGCCAGAAAGTATTCAATTCCGTTCATGACCGTTTTGGATGCAATAGCTATTGTACTTCCGTTGGGAGGTACTTTTATCAGGCTTGCCAATCTTATGAATTCCGAGATTATAGGAACTCCTACCAATGTTCCATGGGCTTTTATTTTCCGTCAGGTGGATGATCTTCCCAGACATCCTGCTCAGCTTTATGAAGCTATCTCTTATTTTATCATTTTCATTGCTGTATACTTTATTTACAGGAAGAATATCTTTAAAATCGGAAAAGGGTTTTATTTTGGAATCAGTATTCTGTTGATCTTCATCATGAGAATCCTGATTGAGTTTATCAAGGTAGATCAGGTAGAATTCGAGCACGGAATGAGCCTGAATATGGGGCAGCTTTTGAGTATTCCATTTGTTCTTCTCGGATTATTCTTTATTATCAGAAGTATATGGGAGAAAGGAAAGATTAAAACCCTTTAATTTTCTTATTTCTTTTACCATAAAAAACTCACTGAATCCTGTTTTTCAGTGAGTTTCTTTTTTGCCTGGATTTTATAATATATTATCTCGTTGTATATCCGCCGTTGGCAAAGATGGTTTGTCCGGTGATCCACCATCCTTCTGTTACCAGGAATTCTACCAGAGGTGCAATATCTTTAATATCAGTAAGTCCACCCAATGCGGATGCCGATTTATGATAAGCCACTGCATCATCCGTTTCCTGCCCGTAGAAGAAAGGAGTATCCATTGGGCCGGGGGCCACTGCCGTTACGGAGATACCTCTTGCTCCGAATTCTTTGGAAGCCGCTCTTGTAAAATGCTCTACCGGTGCTTTTGCTCCTGCGTAGGTGGAATACAATCCGGTGTAAGCCGCCAGCAATGAAGTAACAATGGTACAAATCTTTCCGTGATCGTTTAGTTTTTTTCCCGCTTCCTGAAGAAAGAAGTAAGCCGACTTGGAATTGACATTGAACATCGTATCATATTCCGCTTCCGTAGTTTCTGAAAATGGCTTTTTAAGTACCATTCCTACAGTATTGATCGCAATATCAATTCCTCCGAAACGGGAAATGGTTTCATCAAAAAACTTTGTGATATGATCTACTTTAGTAAGATCTCCCTGAAATAAAAATGCTTCAGCCCCTAAAGCCTGCACTTCAGCGAGTGTTTTTTCGCTTTCTGCTCTTGAACTTTCGCTGTTGTAGTGGATTGCCAGTTTTGCCCCTTTTGATGCAAAATCTCTGCTTAATAATCCTCCTAAATTTTTACCTCCTCCGGCAATTAAAACAACTTTTCCCTGTACATTTTGTGTTGACATGTTTTTATATTTAAATATTAATAAGACAAAGATCAATAATAAAAACGGCCTCAACATGGTGAAATTTTCGGAAATTTCTATTAATTATTTTTAAACCAAAGGAAAAGTATTTATTATTTTATGTAAAAAATAGTTTCTAATAGAATGTTATTTACCAATCAGATACGCTTTGTTACATAGCTTTTCAGTTAAACACTTTTGGATAATTCACAAACTCGCGTAGATTTTAGGCATAACATTTGATACCTTCCTCCCGTATTACGCACCACCACTTCATTTTTAATATATTTTTTTATAATCCTCAGGCTTCTGAGGATTTTTTTATCCATGTCTCGTCCTGAAAAAGGTTGACTAAAAAACCATAAAATTAGTCACCCTTATGAATCTAAAAAAAACATCGTCCCCTGTCCAAGAATACAGTGA
>NZ_FTMT01000028.1:0-54658 GCF_900156015.1 Chryseobacterium sp. RU33C
GTTCTCAACCAATTTATGCTTATTTTTGAACAAAGGCTCAGATTATAAAATCCAAGCCCTAACTTTTTAACTTACACACTTCGTGGGATAGTGTCTATTTTAAACAAATTATCCTTTCTCAATCAATCTCTCCAGCCTCACCATCATCTCATCCTTCTCCTTCAGCATCCTTTCATAAAGTTCCATTTTCTCTTCATGCAATTTCTTTATTTCTTCAATAGGGTTTACATTAAAAGTAGGAGTATGACCTGTATTTAAGAAAGAACCATTATCAAAAGTATTAGAAATAATATTCACTGCCTGCTCCTCATCAAAATTCTGAAATGCTTCCACCGGAATTTTCAATACTTCAGAAATCCTTTTCAGTAGAGGGTCTTCAATAATTTCTTTCTGTTCCAGCAGAGAAACTTTCTTCTGGCTCCAGTCGTCCCCAAGGTCAAAAGCCAGTGCTTCCTGCTTGATGCCCAGCATTTCCCTGAATCGTTTTACATTGCGCCCCTGATGTATTTTATGTTCCATGATCAATCAATATGTATGAAGTTTTAAATATAGAAAAATATTTAGAAAAACACGGCTTAAAAAGCAGCTTAATTACAATCTCAGTTCTTCACCATGATACCCTGGAAACGGACCTCCTCACCTATTTCGCCATTTCCGTTTTTACAACCTATTTTTTTCATCAAAAACAACAAAAAAACAAAAGCTGTTATCAGGTTTTCACTTTCTGGCGAACACGTTCTGAAAATCTTACAACACTCTATTTTTCTATGCATTACACTCGCTATATTTGATCCTGCAAACCCAAAAAAGCACAATATTATGGCACTGGACAATTTAATTAGTGTAAGCTTTTCAGAAAGCGATTTACAAACCATTGACAAAGCAATTCAGGACATCCAGACCGTCCTTACAGGCAAAACCATCAACCTCACCCCGGACCAGAGACAGCAATACGGAAGAATTGCAGAACAGAACAAACTCTTCGTGAATAAAGCCAAAACCTATATGGAACAAAATACTCAGTATGTTCCGGGATTCCTTGATAAAGCAGAATTCGACAGAGATTATATCGCAAGAGAACAGATAGAACAACGCTTGCAGCTATTAGATTCACTGGTAGAGCAGCTTTCAGACACCAAGGTATTGCTGGATCACGATAATTATCACAATGCCATCAGTTTCTACCGAAGCGTCAGATACCTTTCTGAAGAAAATGTACCTGGTACCAATGTGATTTACGAAGGAATGAAACAGTTTTTTATAACGGGACAGACTTCAGGACAAACTGAAACCCCTCCCCCCACTTCAAATAATAATCAGTAAGAATAAACCCTTTTTTTTGAGAGCACGTGAAAGCGTGCTTTTCTGCTCTCACCTGTTTGCTATATTTTGGTTGGAAATCGCAAAGTCGCAAGTCCTTAATTATAATGACGCTTTTTAAGGCGCAGGGATTTTATTTCCGATAAAATTTCTATATCCTGATATACTCACTTGCTGAAAATCTTTGATTTTCTTACGCCTTAAAAAACAGATCAATATTTAAAACTTTGCGACTTTTCGTTTAAAACAAAATAATAAGCCATTGTATCTGAAAAAGTAGGATATTTTTAAAACGCAAAGACCTTATTGATCAGAATTTATGATTAAAGGGAACAAAGGAATGGTGGCTGCACCACTGATGAAGCCAGGTGGATAGCACATGATTCTTATAACAGTATTTTAATCCTCTTACCTCCTTTATTAAACCCTCCAGGTAGTATAGCAACGGTCTCTACCCCTTTGGACAAGGGTCTCTACCCTCTTATATAAGTAGGTGGAGCCCCTTAAGCAACTCCCTCTACCCCCTTACCCAAGGGGGTAAAGCCCCTTCATGTAGGGGTTGGAGACCGTTCATAAAGTCCCTTCAGAGGCTTATTGAAGGGGCTGGAGGGACTTTGGAAGGGGGTAAAATTATTTCTGAGCAATATTTTCAGTGATTTTAAAGAAAATTTACGTTTTCCCGTAAGCAGAAGCTGGAGATTTTTATTATTATTGCAATCTTAATTGGATAATACAGCCTAAGCTGTTCATCAAAATATGAAAAACTATAACCAAAAATGACTTTTACAGAATTAATTGACGAAATAGAGATCTGGGAACCTTGGCAGGGAGAATATAATCGTTTTGTGCCTCAGTTTGTAGCAGAGGCAAGCACAGGGAAAAATTGGGAAGATTGGGACACCGAACTTTTTTATGAGTTTTTTATGCGTTCTGCAGACCAATGTGTTTCGTCTCTGAGACAGGGATATTTTACCCATGCAGAAAAAGACCTTATCAAACGTAGCTGGCCTGAGCTTTCCGCATTATTACAGAAAATTGCCTTAAGCCAGGAGCAGCCTTTATTTGAGACCTACCATCAGATCAAAGAACTGATCCGAATGTATACCGGCAATAATAAAAAAGCCGCTACCAACAGACTGATCGCCGGTTTGCAGCCTCAGCTGTTGTGCACCATTGTCAATCAGGACAAATTGGGACAGCTGGTGTATCTGCTCAATACCCATGTTGAGGATTTCAAAATGGAACTTACCTATGACTGGTTTGAGGACAGCTACCATCTGCTTCAGATGTTCAAAGAAAAACTCAATAAAGACGGCTTTGAAATTGTGACACTTCCATGGCAGGTTTACGATTATTTTCAGGAACAAAATAACCCATCTTCCAAAGAACAAAATGATATGAGCGAAAATAAGCTGGAACAGCAGATCCAAATTTTAGAATATAAAAAACAAATCATCCTGCAAGGTCCTCCGGGAACCGGAAAAACGAGACAGGCCAAAGAACTGGCTGTTCAATTATTGGGATTGAATAATACTAAAGAATTAAAAAATCACCCCCAGTTTAAACTTATCCAGTTTCATCCTAGCTATAGTTATGAAGATTTTGTAAGAGGAATTGTAGCGAAACCTGACGAGGAGGGAAATGGAATTGTCTATGAGGCTGAAAACAAAGTTTTAGGTGATTTCATCAAAAGAGCGTGTGAACATTCTCAACTTATCAACGAATTCCCACATGCTGAATGGCTTGATGAAATGTTTGAACATTTTAAAACTTCCATAGAGGAAGAGTTGATTGCCAACGATCATAAAATACAACTTACCAATAAACTCTTTCTGACACATATCGGAGAGAATTCTTTTCACATTTCCAGTGAAGGATGGAAAGGAGATCGATTAAAGTTTAGTGAGATTAAAAAATTATATAAATATAATATCACAACAAAAGGAGAGACAATAGGATTTGATGATCTTGCAAAAACAGTGTATCACAGAACATCATATTACTTTCCAATGGTAGATAAATTCAGAAATTTTTTGGAAGGTAAATCTGCACCTGTTGATAATAAACCGCAATCTCATTCAGAGAATTATGTTCTAGTAGTCGATGAAATCAATCGTGCTAACCTGTCATCTGTACTAGGAGAATTAATTTACGCTCTTGAATACAGGGGCAAAGCAGTAGAAAGCGTTTACGAAGTGGATGGTAAAAGGGATCTCATTCTTCCTCACAACCTTTACATCATTGGCACTATGAATACCGCAGACCGTAGTGTAGGGCACATTGATTATGCGATCAGAAGACGTTTTGCTTTTGTTGATGTGTTACCTGAATCTTTGGAAGACGATGATAGTATTCATTTTAATACTGAAGGCTTCAAAAAAGTTTCCGAGTTGTTCAAAAATGGTAATGTAAGTGGTGAATTTGAAGCGAAGGATGTTCAGCTGGGACACAGTTATTTTATTGCCAAAAATGAAGATATACGAGCTGGGCAGACAAAAGAAGAAATTTTCAGAATGAAGATGAATTATGAAGTAGTCCCTATTCTTCTGGAGTATGTGAAAGACGGGGTTCTTATCGGAACCTTCGAGGATAAGAATGACAACAATAAAGAATATAACATCAAAGACTATATCAATACCTTGAAAATAAATAATTAATGGGAATTTTACTTTCGGAACATAAAAGTTTTCTGATCAAACGGGTTGCTGCAGAAGAGTCTTTTACCAATATAGCAGATGAACTGCTGCATCTTGATGATGACTCTTTTCAGCTGTTTGCGGCTTTGGAAAGTAAAAAGTTCAACCATCAGTCTTATTCTTTTTCGGTGGTAAAAAGAGAAAATCATTGTGAGATTAAGGCAGATTATTTTGTAGGTATTGACTGGCTGGGAATTACCGGCAGAACCATTTATGTAGAACCCAAGATTAATGCAGGTTTGTCACAGTACTTCCGGAACTGCCTTAATGAAGACGAAGACTCTACCAAAACTCCGGAAGCATTTGAAAGTAAGGAAAAGATGGAGACTAAAGAAGTCAATTATCTTAAAATTCTTTTGGATGTCATGGCTTTGCCACAAACTGCACAGTATTCAAAAGATGTTATCCAAATAGACTGGGATGCAAAATATATTGAAATAGATCAAAAAGATGATCGTTTAACCCCTTTTCTTATTATACAGTTTTTGCAACATTTGAAAATAATTGTAAGAAAAGGACTAAAAAAGGCATATTATAAAGTCCAGGAAAATCTTAATAGTAGAGTGAAGGGCAAAGTATTAATAGGTCCACATATAAAGAAGAATGTTTTTAAAAATAAACCCACCTCTGCTTTTTGCAAATTTCAGTTTTTTGGTGAAGATTATTTTGAAAACAGATTTCTAAAGAAAGTATTGGTGTTTGCAACCAGCTATATTGAGAACAATCCTTCACTATTCTCCTCCAATATAGAATCTGTTCAACATATCTTAAATTATTGTAGGCCAGCATTTGAACATATCAGTACCGATGTTGATGAACTTCAATTAAAACATGGTAAAAAAAATCCGTTCTTCAATGAATATGGAGAGGCCTTACGAATAGGGAAATTTATTTTGAAAAGGTTCTCGTATACCATTACGAAAACGACGCAAAAAAAGATAAAAACTCCTCCCTTCTGGATTGATATGCCCAGATTATTTGAACTGTACTTTTATTATCAATTGATCAAAGCTAATCCCGAAGATGCCCATCATATTCATTATCAATTCAAAACATACGGAAATCACCTGGATTTTTTGATTAGTAAACCAGGCTATGAAATGGTCATTGATACAAAATATAAGCTGAAATATACCAAAAGTCATATTCACAAAGATATCCGTCAGGTTTCAGGGTACTCCCGTTTAAAGAAGGTTATCAACGAAATGAAAAGTAAAAATAAAGATTGGAAAGAAGATCAGATATTGGATTGTTTGATTATTTACCCGCATCTTCACCAGCCTGATAATGAGGAATCTAATAATCCACCCTCATTACTGCATAACTTTTCAATTGAAAACATAAAAAGACAGTTTGATAATACTGATAATCAAATCACGGCTTATCATAAAATTTTTAAACTGGGAATAAATTTGCCTGTAAGCTAGTAAAAAAGCTTAATGACAATGAAGGTTTAAAATAATGTGAATATAATATTTAGATTCCTACGGAATGACAAGGTGGGCGCATGATGATGCATGTAATGATAATTATCTACTCCGAATCACCATACAAACTATCCGCGTAGACTATCCACTCCAATTGTCATTCCGTAGGAATCCAGGCATAGAAAGCTTTCTGATGATAAATGAGGATAAACTACTGTTTAGATTCCTACGGAATGACAAAGTGGGCGCTTATTTGTGTGTGTACATGTACATAGTTACTTGCTTCAGACATAATACAAACTGCTCACTTAGCCTATCCACAACGTTTGTCATTCCGTAGGAATCCAGGCATAGAAAGTATTCTGATGATAAGTGATGATAAAATAACAGTTTAGATTCCTACGGAATGACAAAGTGGGCGCTTATTTGTGTGTGTACATGTGCATAGTTACTTGCTTCAGACATAATACAAACTGCTCACTTAGCCTATCCACAACGTTTGTCATTCCGTAGGAATCCAGGCACAGAAAGCTTTCTGATGATAAATGAGGATAAACTACTGTTTAGATTCCTGCGGAATGACAAGGTGCGCGAATGATGATGTGTGTAATGATACTTATCAACTCTGCAGCGCCTTACAAACTATCCGCTTAGTCTATCCACAACGTTTGTCATTCCGTAGGAATCCAGCCACAGAAAGTATTCTGATGATAAATGATGATAAAATAACAGTGTAGATTCCTGCGGAATGACAAGGTGCGCGTTTATGTGCGTGTAATGATACTTATCTACTCCGAATCACCATACAAACTATCCGCGTAGACTATCCACAACGTTTATCATTCCGTAGGAATCCAGCCACAGAAAGTATTCTGATGATAAATGATGATAAAATAACAGTGTAGATTCCTGCGGAATGACAAGGTGGGCGTTTATTTGTACGTGCATTACCGCTTATTTCCTTCAGACATCAAATTTTTTGTAACTTTTGTAAAACAAATACACAAATGACTGCATTTTCAATAGGAAGATATACCTACTATATCTATATTCTTACCAATAAAAACAGAAAAGTACTTTATACTGGTGTTACAGGAAACCTCCATAGGAGATTGTATCAACACAAAACAAAGCTAAATCCAGGCAGTTTCACAGCAAGATATAATCTTGAATTTCTAGTTTATTATGAAAAATATAATTGGATTCACCATGCTATTCAAAGAGAGAAGGAAATCAAAAACTGGTCAAGAATGAAGAAACTTGAACTGATAAGGAGCACAAATCCTAATTTAGAATTTTTGAATTACCTTTTTGAAAATTGGATTTAACACTTACGTTTCATATGAATTACCAAATTGGATATCGTCAGATTAATAAAGTAAACAGTTCGTAGAGAATGTTTTAATTCGGAGGGTAAAATAAGAGCTTAGATTCCTACGGAATGACAAGGTGGGTGCTTATGTGCGTGTAATGATACTTATCAACTCTGCAGCGCCTTACAAACTATCCGCTTAGACTATCCACAACGTTTGTCATTCCGTAGGAATCCATCCACAGAAAGCTTTCTGATGATAAATGAGGATAAATTGACAGTGTAGATTCCTGCGGAATGACAAGGTGCGCGAATGATGATGCGTGTAATGATACTTATCTACTCCGAATCACCATACAAACTATCCGCGTAGACTATCCACTCCAATTGTCATTCCGTAGGAATCCATTCTGATGATAAATGAGGATAAACTACTGTTTAGATTCTTACGGAATGACAAAGTGGGCGCTTATTTGTGTGTGTACATGTGCATAGTTACTTGCTTCAGACATAATACAAACTGCTCGCTTAGCCTATCCACAACATTTGTCATTCCGTAGGAATCCAGCCACAGAAAGCTTTCTGATGATAAATGAGGATAAACTATTGTTTAGATTCCTACGGAATGACAAGGTGGGCGTTTATTTGTGTGTGTACATGTGCATAGTTACTTGCTTCAGACATAATACAAACTGCTCGCTTAGCCTATCCACAACGTTTGTCATTCCGTAGGAATTCAGGCATAGAAAGTATTCTGATGATAAATGATGATAAATTAACAGTGTAGATTCCTGCGGAATGACAAGGTGCGCGAATGATGATGCGTGTAATGATACTTATCTACTCCGGATCACCATACAAACTATCCGCGTAGACTATCCACAACGTTTGTCATTCCGTAGGAATCCAGGCATAGAAAGTATTCTGATGATAAATGAGGATAAACTACTGTTTAGATTCTTACGGAATTACAAAGTGGGCGCTTATTTGTGTGTGTACATGTGCATAGTTACTTGCTTCAGACATAATACAAACTGCTCGCTTAGCCTATCCACAACATTTGTCATTCCGTAGGAATCCAGGCACAGAAAGCTTTCTGATGATAAATGAGGATAAACTATTGTTTAGATTCCTGCGGAATGACAAAGTGGGCGCTTATTTGTGTGTGTGTGTTTGTTTGTGTGTGCATAGTGAACGGATGAAGGAGTGCGTCAAGATACTTATTGCACAGTTGTTTTAACCAACTCCTACGCCCCTCATAATACTTTAACACCCTTTATAGCCTCTCCCCCGATAAATTTTCGTTCTTTTGCAAAAAGTTTTAATTTTTACCCAACCGCATGTCTAAGTTTGATGAAATCCGGTATTTCAATGATCAGGAAGTCAATGAGAGATTACAGAGCATAGCCCGTGATCCCATGATGAAAGCCTTTATGAATTTTACTTTTCCTGATACAGATGAGCAGGTTTGGCTGGAACAGTTTAAGAATGTTCATTCCATCAGTGATTTTCAGCATCAGTTTGTAGCCTATGCCGTTCGCCAGATCCTTTCAAAAAGTTCTGACGGTTTAACGACTTCAGGATTTGATAAACTGGATAAAAACACCTCTTACCTTTTCATCTCGAACCACAGGGATATCGTCCTGGATACTTCATTGCTTAATCTGGTATTGCTGGAAGGCGGTTATGTAATGACAGCTTCTGCCATTGGGGATAATCTTGTCCGCAAGAATTTCTTAAACGTACTGGCTAAACTGAACCGTAATTTCCTGGTACAAAGAGGACTGCCACTTCGTGAACAACTTACCAGTTCACAGACGATGTCTGAGTACATTAAAGAGCTGCTCCTTCAGGAAAACCGTTCTGTATGGATTGCCCAGCGTGAAGGCCGTACCAAAAACGGCAACGATTCTACCCAGCAAGGGGTTTTGAAAATGCTTGCCATGGCATCCGGAGATCAACCTGTTATAGATTATTTTAAAACATTAAAGATTGTTCCGGTCTCCATCTCCTATGAGTATGATCCTACAGATTCGTTAAAAATGCCTCAACTGCTGGCACAGCACAGGGATGAGGAATACATTAAAGGTAAAAATGAAGATTTCACCAATATCATCAGCGGAATTCTGGGACAAAAGAAACGCATCCACCTCCATGCAGGTGATGTTCTGGACAAAGAACTGGATGAAATTGCAGCCACCATTGACAACAAAAATAAACAGCTGCAGGCCATTGCACAGGTGATTGACCGCTCCATCATCAGTAATTATAAGCTTTGGCCAACCAAGTACATTGCTTATGATCTTCTGCACAACACAAATACTTACGCTTCCAAATACACAGAACAGGAAAAACAGTTATTTGTCCGCAGGCTTGAAATGCGTATTGATCCTTCAGATCCTGTTTCCAGAGAGTACTTCCTGGCCATGTATGCCAATCCTCTGGTGAATAAACTAAAGGTTGAAGAGGGTTTTGAAAGCTAGCTTTAAATAATAAGGTGGCTGCCTCCTATGTTTGCAGTCAGTTACGAGCGTGGGCTGTCGCTCCTGCTGGGATTAACAAAATTTAAAATAGCAAAATGTTAAATGTTTAAATCCTTAGTTTCTTTCTATCCGCTTAATACCGGATTATTGGCTTTATAACCCTTACACCATCTTTCTGCCGGAATAATTCGTGATGGGTAAAAAAGTACCACATCTGTTAAAAACATCAATATTATCATTCTATTAAAAGTAAAATTGTTTATATTTAGTTAGATATATTCAAAAAAATCCATGCTGTAAAAGGCAGGATAATTGCAATAATCTACAAAATCACACAAAATAATACTTATGAATGTACAGCTGGACCCACAATCTAAGACTGAAAAGAATGCTGATCATTTCCGTTCAGATATTTTGAACGGACTTAAAAATACTCCTAAAAAATTATCTTCAAAATATTTTTACGATAAGATAGGAGATCATCTTTTTCAGCAAATTATGGATATGCCTTCCTATTATCTGACCCGTTGTGAACTGGATATTTTCAAAAATAAAACAGATGAACTTATTGATCTCCTTATTCCCGGAAATGAATCTTTTGACCTGATTGAATTAGGGGCAGGAGACGCCATGAAATCCACCTATTTACTTGAAAAGCTGATCAGCAAAGGGGTTAACTTCACTTATATGCCGATTGACATCTCAGGAAATATTCTTTCCATACTTCATAAAAAACTGAGCAGCCAGTTTCCGGAAATCAAAATAACCTGTCTGGAAGGAGATTATTTTGAAATGCTTCAAAAAGCAGCTTCATTATCTGACCGGAGAAAAGTTTTGTTATTTCTGGGAAGTAATATCGGAAATATGACTCCGGAAGAGGCCGAAGATTTCTGTCTGCATCTGAATAAAAATTTATCTCAAAAAGATCGTCTCCTGATAGGTTTTGATCTAAAGAAAAATCCGCATATTATCCTGAATGCCTACAATGATAAAGAAGGAATTACAGCTTCTTTTAATCTTAATCTTCTTACCCGCATTAACAATGAACTGGGCGGTAATTTTGATCTGAAACAATTTCAACATTACCAGACTTATGATCCCGTTACCGGAGCCTGCAGAAGTTTTCTGATAAGCCTTATCAGACAGGATGTGACTATTGACAATACCAGGATTTCTTTTGAAGAAAACGAATTGATCGATATGGAAATTTCCCAAAAATTTTCTTCCGAAACAATCAGGGAATTAGCCCAAAAAACAGGTTTTACCATCACAGGAGAGATCAATGATTCTAAAAAATGGTTTGTAGATACCATCTGGCAGGTACAATAAAAAGAGATGATACACACAACGCATCTGCAAAAGTGAAAAAATAAAACATCCTTCTTTCATTGAACTTCAATCATTAAAAACTAAAAGACATGACCCCAGAGATCATCACAAAAGATATTACTAAAAAGTATATGGACATCCGCAGACGTTCTGAAGAAATCTGTGTCCCACTGGAAATAGAAGATTATGTGGTACAGCCGATTGTAGATGTAAGCCCTCCGAAATGGCATCTTGGCCATACCACCTGGTTTTTTGAAACCTTCATTCTTACCCCGCATTTTCCGGATTACAAGGTTTTTGATCCGCAGTATAATTTTGTTTTCAACAGCTACTATGAGACTATCGGAGCGCGGGTGATCCGGACCGACCGCGGAAACCTCAGCCGTCCTTCTGTTTCAGAGGTGTATCAATATCGAAAATATGTAGATGAGCATATGGAAGCTTTTCTTGAAAGCTCATTTCTGACAGAAGCCCTTAAACCGCTTTTGGAACTGGGGCTTAACCATGAGCAGCAGCATCAGGAGTTATTAATTACCGATATTAAATATATTTTGGGACATAATCCTCTTTTCCCAGCCTATACAAAAGAAAAATCCGTACAAATGAACTCCGGAGATCTGGAAATGCTGAGGTTTTCTGAAGGCATCTATGAAATTGGATTTAAAGGAGATGAATTTTGTTTTGATAATGAACTGGGAAGGCATAAAGTATATCTTACAGACTTTGAAATTGCCAGCCGGCTTGTTACCAATAGTGAATATTTAGAATTTATGAAAGCAGGCGGATATGAAGATTTCAGATACTGGCATGCTCAAGGATGGGAATGGGTGAAACAGAATTCCGCAAAATCTCCACTGTACTGGCATTATATTGAAGACCAATGGATGTATTACACACTCCACGGCTTACAGGAAATAGACCCTCATGCCCCATTGTGCCACATCAATTTCTATGAAGCATCTGCTTTTGCCTCCTGGAAAGGAATGCGTCTGCCCACTGAAGAAGAATGGGAAGCGGCTTCGGATTATTTTGACTGGGGAACACGCTGGGAATGGACAAATTCTGCTTATCTGCCTTACCCTCATTTTAAGAAAGAAGCAGGAGCTGTAGGTGAATACAACGGAAAATTCATGATCAATCAAATGGTTTTGAGAGGGGCTTCAGAAGCTACTCCTCAGGGACACAGCAGAAATACATACCGTAATTTTTTTCAGCCTGATTTAAAATGGCAGTTCACAGGAATAAGACTTGCCCAGTAATTTTTCACCGATGATCACAGTAGAATCCATTTCAAAGAGCTTCAACGGAAAAAAAGCAGTAGATCAAATTTCTTTTCAGGCACTTGATCAGGAGATCCTTGTTCTTTTAGGAACCAGCGGGTGCGGGAAAACGACCACACTTAAGATGATCAACCGCCTCATAGAAGCAGATTCCGGAAATATTTTCATAGATGGCAAAAATATCCGTGATCAGAAAGCCGAGGAACTGAGAATGGGAATTGGTTTTGTCATGCAACACTCGGGACTATTTCCCCATTATACAATTCGGCAGAATATTGCGGTAGTTCCTGAGCTATTGCAATGGGACAAAAAGAAAACAGAAAGAAAAACATATGAGCTTTTGGCCAAGCTTCACCTTTCTGAAGAGATACTTTCACGATTTCCTCATGAATTAAGCGGCGGACAGCAGCAACGGGCAGGCATTGCCAGAGCACTGATTGCAGACAATCCTGTTTTGCTGATGGACGAACCTTTCGGAGCACTCGATAATATTACCAGGGCTGATATTCATTCGGAATTTAAATCGTTGGAAGAACTTAAAAACAAAACCATCATATTGGTTACCCATGATGTACAAGAAGCCTTTGAGCTGGGCCACCGGATATGTCTGATGGATCAGGGAAAAATTGTACAGATGGGTACTCCCAGGGAAATGCTTTACCATCCTGCAACCCATTTTGTGCGCAATTTTTTTGCTGAAAACAGGCTTTTACTGGAATATAAGGTAACGGCTCTACATCATATCAGCCCATTTCTCCCTCCGGAAAATTCATACTTAAGGCCATACAGTACATCCAATACCAGTGTGTGGGATATTTTACAGCAATTGAGTTCTGATCACCAAAACGCTGAGGTTTACGAGCAACTGGTCAGAGCGTTTAATCAGTATAGAAAATCACAGATGGTATGACGCAGCAACAAAGTTTTTGGCAATTTATTGCTGAACAGCAGGAAAAGCTCACCACCCAGATCATTCAGCATCTCGGGCTTACGTTTTTGTCTTTGCTTTTGGCCATCCTTGTTGGAGTGCCTTTAGGAATACTTATTTCCAGAAAAAAAAGACTTTCCAGCCCGGTGCTGGGCATTGCCGGGATTTTACAGACCATTCCGAGTATTGCATTGCTGGGATTTATGATTCCTGTTTTCGGCATTGGTCCGAAGCCAGCCATTGCCGCTTTATTAATCTATGCTCTTCTTCCCATTATCCGGAATACCTACACTGGAATTATGGGTGTAGATCCCGCAGTGATTGAAGCTGCTAAAGCAATGGGGATGAACAAAAGCCAGCTTCTTTTTAAGGTAAAGCTTCCTTTGGCCATGCCGGTTATCATTGCCGGTATCAGGACTGCTGCTGTAATTAATGTAGGAGTGGCTACACTGGCTTCTTTTGTGGCAGCAGGTGGTTTGGGAGAGTTTATCTTCGGAGGCATTTCACTCAACAATACGAATATGATCATGGCTGGAGCCATTCCGGCAGCATTATTGGCTGTTTTTCTGGATCAGTTCATTGCCATGATCCAGAAATCAGGTTTCCGGTTCTTTCAAAAACTGAAATATATTCTTCCTGTTATCCTTATTATTCTGGGAGCAGGCTATCTTCTGACTTTTGTATCACACCGGACAATTAAGGCGGGTTTTACACCGGAATTTATGGGTAGACAGGATGGGGACATCGGGCTTCGTTCAGTATACGGGCTTAGCGTTAATCCCCTTGTGGTAAGTGATGCAATTATGTATAAGGCTGCGTATGAGAATGAGCTGGATCTTATCAGTGGATATTCTACAGATGGCAGAATCAAAGCTTATGATCTGTATGTGCTGAATGATGATAAAAAAATATTTCCGCCTTATTATGCAGCCCCTATCATCAAAACCAAAACACTGAAAAAATTTCCGGAATTGGAAAAAACCTTAAATCTATTGGCCGGGAAGTTCAATGATTCTATCATGACGGATCTGAATTACAGAGCTGATCATCTGCATCAGAATCCTGAAAAGATTGCAAAGGACTTTCTCATCAGAAATAATCTGTATAAAAGCCCAGGAAAAGGAAATGCAGGAACTGTCAGGATTGGATCAAAAATCTTTGGGGAACAATATATTCTCGCAGAAATGTATACCCTGCTTATTGAAGGGTATACAGATTATAAAGTGGAAACCAAAACGGGTTTAGGGGGAACAAAAATATGTTTTGATGCCTTAATGAATGATGCCATAGACTTTTATCCTGAATATACGGGAACAGGGCTTCTGGTGCTTTTAAAACCTACAGCAGAGACCATCAGAAATGTTTCCAAAAGTCCCGGCATCACCTATCAGTATGTGAATTCAGAGTTTGAAAAACAATATGGGATCCAATGGCTGAAACCGTTGGGGTTTAACAATGCCTATGCTCTGATGATGCGAAGAAAGCAGGCAGAAGAACTGCATATCAAAAGCATATCTGATCTTGCCCATTATTTTGATGGAAACTAAATTTCTGTTGACAGCCCGGATAGATTGAACAAAGACTATTTGTATTTTTTCTCAACTACAGGAAAAGTCTTCTGAAATCCCTCATTTTTTTCAAAAGCCCTATCTTCGTACCTTAAAAAATTGACAAAATGAAGAAATTCCTATTGCTGGCTTCGGCTGTATTTTTTTTACAATCCTGTGTGGTAAGAACTGCTACAAAAGTAGTATCAGGTGCAGTAAACTTAAGTTATAAAGCGGTAAAAGGTACAGTAAACGGAATCAGCTGGGCAGTAAGCAAGGCGAAGGGAAAAATAGATGAAGACCGTTTGGATGGTACGTGGAAAGTAGTGGGTGTTTATCGTGGTTCTTTTGAGGACTTTTCAAAGGATCAGAATCCTGATGGTTCGTTTACTTCGGAATGTACGGAAGGTTTTGACCAGATTGTTTTCAAGGCCAAAAAGTCTAAATTCAAGCCGGTGCACTGCAGCACACAGGATGAAGATTGGGTGAAATATTCTATGGAGTTTGGAAAAAATCCTTCTACCAAAGAAAAGGAAAATTATATAGAATACAATTCCAGCAATTATATTTCTGTGATAGATATCACCAATAAAACAATGGTTCTGGAAGGCAATCTGATGCCCAAATTAGGGTTTTCCGGTGGTAAATTGTATCTCCTTGAGAAAGTAAAATAGAAATACAAAGGGTGAGGTTATTTCAAAAACTGCTCTGCAATAAAATAACCTCCTCCTGTTACTGAATGACTCCTGCTGCAATGATGATATAATATTGCCACATAGCTTTCGTTTTATTTCTGTTCATCCCATTTCATCCTGAAAACAAACACTTATCTATTTCAGATTGACACTCCGATTACACAAATATTTTTATTGTATAAACAGTTATCTGGTTTCTGTCTCTACGATCTTCTTTCCTTCCTTACCCAGATAATGTAGAACCAGCTTCTCATAGACTTTATAACCATCATCTACATTGGTAAAAATTACAATTCCTTTTCCTGAATTGGGCAATACGATGGTAATACACTGCGTGCCAAGATCGGCGCCGCTGTGGGATAAAGCATAATCACCATTTCCGAGATCATAGATTTCGAATCCCAATCCGAAGTATTTATTTTCTTTTGTTTTTACCTGTTTTCTGATCATTTCCTGAAAAATTTCCGGTTTCAGATTCTTCCCATTCATGACACTGACCATAAAATTCCCGTAATCTGTTATCGTGGTATGGAGATCATCAGCAGCATTAGCCGTTTTATTTTTCACGGTTGGATAAGCTTTACCTTCTTTATCATATCCTATGGCAAATCTTGATTCATCGGTATTCTGATCCCAAACATAATTGGTATCATTCATCCTGAGTGGCTGAAAAATAAGTTCATTCGCAAGCTGATCGAGTGATTTTCCAAATTTCTTTTCCAGAGCCTTCCGAAGGTATTCAAAACCTTCACCTGAGTATTGGTATTTTGTGCCGGGATCAAACTGAAAATTCAGTTTTTTGTCTGCATTCATCCATCTCCAGTTGGGAAAGCCAGTCTGATGGCTCAGGATCAATCTGGTGGTTAATTGGGTATGCCTTGGATCAGCCGCAATATCAGGATCAGTCCAGTATGCATCTAAAGGCTCATCAAGCTTCCATTTCCCAAGACTTATCAACCGTAAGGCAACCATTGCTGTAACAGGTTTGGTGAGAGATGCTACATTGAATAAGGTATTGGAAGGTGCTGAAATTCCGTTCTTTATCCCGCCAAAAACTTTTACCTGCTTTAGCTTCTCATCTTCGATAATTCCCAGTCCCAGAGCAGGAATATTGTTTTCTTTCAGCCAATTTTGCATCGACTGATCGTTATCAAACATGGTTTCATTATCGGTAGTCTGCTTCGGATGGTGATTAAAACTCAATGAACTTTTAAGCTTCCACTCAGCATTTTCCAATATCCATAAATGGGTAAATTTTGCTTCCCCGACTAATTTCTCAGCCTGACTCCCCATTTTTTCATAAAACAGATGATCCCCGTTCTGAATGGCTGCGTAGATCTTTCCGTCTTTATACATGGGATAAATTTCTGTGCTTTTATTAATCAGAACTCTTTTTATCTGGTAAGTTTCCGGAGATTTGCATAATCCGTTTTTAAAGTCAGTGATAAAATTTTTCCTGTCCTCGAAACCGCCTTTATCGTGATAAAATTCAAACCTGTCGCTTAACAGACTTTCCATCTGCTTTATATTGCAGGTATTGTAGCCCACAGAAAAAAACAGGCTGTCTTTCGATATAATGGTTTTGTAAAGAGGATCCGTTTTTTCTGTCTGTGCCTGCATGATGTTCACAACCAGAATTAAAAAAGGAAAGATAAACCCTGAAGACTTTGTCATTGTTATTTTTTTTGACAAAGATTCAATTTCATTTTGTTTTTCTGCTAAAAATGAACCCGACAAAAACCCGACAAAGGCCTGACAGGATTTATATCATACTGAATTTCAGCCTGAAATAGAGTTTTTTATTTTTATCGATTTCTGCTGCATTGCGAAGGATAATCAACACATTGGAAAGCACAATCAGAATCATAAGGATCAGGGTAAACTGTTTTCCGAACTTTAAAAAGATTCCGAGCATGAAGGTAATAGGAGCCATTACTGTCCAGATCATCTGAACCGAAATAATCTGCCTTGCCAGACTGTTTCTCTGTTTCATACTGTGCATGAGTATGAGCGGAACAAAAATATTCAGTGGAGGTAAAAGGGTAAAAATTAATGAGGAAAGATTAATGATTTTAATATAAGAATAGTTGATTGGATTCTCTTCTTCTTCTTTTACTTCTATTTCCACCTCATTTACTTCTGAAAGTACTTGAGGCTGTTCCTGCTGTAATTCAAACTCTTCTATTCCTAAAGTCTGCGCCAGTACTCTGAGCGTATGTCCTTTAGGTTCTGTTCCTGCTTCTATACGTTGAATGGTTCTTACAGATATTTTTGATTTTTCTGACAGTTCTTCCTGAGTCAGATTTTTTTGTTCTCTTATGGCTTTTAGCTTGGACATAGTATGCCTTCCGATTAATTTTCGTCAGCTAATTTACATTTTTTCAGGTCCGGAAACAAGATACAGATTACTCCTGTTCTTCCTTTGACTTCTTTTTTAAAGTTTCCGCTTCAGAGTTTTTCCCTCCAAAAAGCTTTTGGGTATAGGTATACCAGATTCCTCATAAAGAGATGACTATCAGTAATGAAATAGTGAGCCACAGCATTCTGAAACCGTAGTTTTCAGCAATAAAAGATCCTAAAAGTGGGGAAAGGAATAAAGCAGCCGAAAATATTCCTTCAAATAGCCCCATATAAGCCCCTATATTTTTGTCTTCCGCCCTTATAGACGTGATTGCTGATAAAAAAGGTATTACCCACACATTGAATTCCTCCGTCAAGCAGACCCGAAGAAATGGCAGAACCATTGATCCTGAACGGTAGATCAGCATAATAACAGAAGGCATCCAGGACTCCCTTGCTAATCCTTTATAAGCATCTGAAAAAAAGTAATGATATTGCTCATGTCACTTTAAGGCCAGTATTTCTTGAATAATTTTTCCGGAAAACACATATACTGCTTTCTATGGTAATTGAACTGAGTAATCTCCGAAACCCTGAAAAATATCATCTGCTCTTTCCGGGATATGAATGGGCAAATAATAATCGCCCAATGAATGAGCACAAAGTTTTCAGGATTCCGGAATTATTACACATTAAACGTTCCTGATCAGCAGATAGAAATGATGAAGATCATAGAACTGATTGTTTTTATAAACAGCATCAATAGAAATTCCTTCTTCAAGAAAACCGTTGTTTTTCAGCACTTTCATAGAAGCTGTATTATATTCAAAAACTCTGGCAAAAATCTGTTTCAGATCCAGGTTGTTTATGGCATAGTCTATGAGTTTTTTCGTTGAATTGCTGACTATTTTCTTTCCCCTATCCAGAATCCGGGCTTTGCGCTTTTTCTGTACACGTCAGGTTGCTTAATAAGACTTATCATTCCTGCAAAATGACCATTGTATTCTATCGCAAACGTAAGCTGAGGATCTTCCGCAGATATGATATCAATAAATTGAAGGGCATCTTTAAGGGTATAGGGATGAGGAAATATATCTCTCATATTGTCCCATATTTTTAAAAATTTCGGGCAGCTTATTTTTGTTTCTTTCCAAGCTCCTTTACTTTCTTCAGCCATTGAGACCGCTGTTCATCCTTAGAATTCCGGATTATGCCAATATAAGTCAGTTTAACAGGTTTTACCCCACAATATTCCAGTACAGATTTTTTAAGCTGATTCACGCTGGGCCTGCCAAAAAACAGACGGTAATACCAACCCGGCTGGTCTAAAGTGGTAATAATGTGAGCGGTCTTTCCTTTCAACAGCTTGTCCCACCACACAGAATTTTCACGGTATTTATAAGCCATTCCGGGTAAAAAAAGACGGTCTATAAATCCTTTCATTAGCGCCGGAAATCCTCCCCACCAAACCGGATGTATCCAAACCAAATGATCTGCCCACTGAATAATTTCCCAGGCTTTCAACAGATCCGGCTCAAGCTCCATTCTTTTCTGATATCCAAACTGTAAGTTGGGATTAAAGTTTAAATCCGTAATTACTATTTCTTTTACTTCAGCTCCAGCTTCCATTGCTCCTGATCTGTAAGCTTCTGCTATCCCAAAATTGAAAGAATCTTTGTTGGGATGTCCGTTGATAATGACTGTTTTTTTCATGATTTCACCTTAATATTGATGGAATCATAGGCATTAAGCTGTGCCATTAATGATAAAGGCTCATGCAGCTGGTGGCTGAAATACACTTTATTTTGATGAGGGTTTCTCAACAGTTCCTCGGTATGCAGAACGGCAGATAAAGCGGTTAGTTCTGCCTGCCCTTTTTCACTCTGCAAACTCAGCTTCTTTTCTCCGGAATGGCTATTAACTACAATTTCAAAGACCGCCTGATCTCCGTTACCACTGGATCCAAAAATCATTTTTCTTTCCTTTAATGACAAAATATTGTAGATTCTGAGATATTGAAATGATCCCAGCAGCCAGGTAATGAATCTTGAATTATAAGTCATTTTCACACTTACATCGGAAATCCTTTCTACTTTGTTGAGAATATACAGATCGGGCACATCAAAATTATAGGCATTTCTTTTCCCTATCCCAAAAGAAAAATTAAAAGCTTCTGTATCCAGAAAATGCCTTATAAAAACCGGCTTATCATTCTTATAATGCACAAAAGGAACGGCTACGTTTTCTGCCATAAAGTGAGCTGAACTCTCGCCTGCAAGATCTTTCACAGAATAATAGACAAAGAGTTTTGCTTCAGTAATATCACCTGAATCCGCAAGAATATTAGCCAATCCGGGGACAATTCCGCCCATCCAGCCTGAACTGAAGACAATTCTGCTGTTGATATCTGATTTGCCGGCAATATCATACGCCTTCACCAAAGCCGGAGTAGGTTTGGTAATATCCAGATAATCTATGTGATGATCAATCGCAAAGCGAAGTACATGATCTTCCTTGTCATTCACGGAAAGAATGATGAGTTGTATTTTCTTCTCAATAATCACTTTAAAAGAGGAAGGATCTGTAACATCGATTTTCAGGTCTTTGTCTGTTTTTCCCCCTTTTCTTCCTCCGATGAAAACAGTAAGATGAGGATTTCTTGATTTCAGAATCCTGGAAATTGTTTTTCCCACCAATCCATTGCCACCAATAATTAAAATATTTTGCTCCATAACTTTTTTTGACAAAAGTAGAGAGCCGATGTTTCAATAAGCAGGACAAATGTCTAAAAAGAAACTTCCTTTCTGATGCGGCTCAGGTGACGTTGGGTAATGCCAAGGTAGGAAGCAAGATACTGTAATGGAATATTTTGAATATAATCAGGATGTTTTTTTAATAATGTTTCGTAACGCCGGGCAGCGCTGTCTCTTTGCAGCTGAAAAAACCGTGTTTCAAGTTCAAGATATTCCTGTTCAGCAATAATCTTTAAAAATTTTGTCCAGTTTATGCTATTCTTTACCAGTTCATCTACCGCTTCTTTCTTAAGGATAATCACCTCTGCATTAGTAATGGCCTGCATACTTTCTTTACTCGGGCATCCTGAAACAAATGAGGAATAGGCAGCGATCATATGATTGGGAAACCGGAAGCAGTAGGTCATATCTTTTCCATCATCAGAAGTATAAAAAGAACGGAAAATACCAGACTTTACCAATCCTACTTCCTTACAAAGCTCTCCTTCCTGTATGAAATATTCATTTTTACTGATATGTCTGACTTCGGAAAACTTAAGGAGTTCTTCAATTTCATTCTCTGAAAACAGATTAAAGCTTCGAAAATATTCACGTTCCATTCTATAAATAAGTTTCAGCGAAAATAAATAAAATACTTCTTTGTAAACGCTGCGTTTTCATTTTTATAGAATTCTATTTTAAGAAAACAAAGACGGATACTGAATCTCAAAAGTCCACTAGGACTTTTGTCATTGACTACGTCGAATCTTCGATTTCTGACGAAGGAAGAATCTGAATCATAAACAACTATATGAGATTCTTCACTACATTCCAGAACTTTGTTCGCAGACTTTCAGTCTGTGTTCAGAATGACACTTTTGAACTTCTTTTAATCGGGAGCCTTTTGATACATTTCAATTAACAACAAAAAAAATCATCTCAGGATGAGATGATCTACCGTTTTGAATTTACTTGAGTTATTTATGAAGATATGAATGATGTTTTGTTGTAACAAAGATAAGTCAACCTTATTTTTTATGCATCAGTGAAATCCCCAGAATTATATCCGTAAAAATACGGTTGTATAAAAAAAAAGTCCTGCAGGAAATACCTTACAGGACTTTGGATTATCTAACAATATTCAGTTTAACATTTACAATTCAGGGTTTAAAGTTATGATGGTCATCTGCTTTCACCTTTGAATCTTTATTAAAGAGGGCTTACCAGTTGAAGGAACCATTCTTTAACTTCACCTTCCAAGTATGGAGCAAGCTTTTCCTCACAGGTTTTATGGTAACCGTTCAGCCAGGCGATTTCGCTTTCTGAAAGCATTTCTTTCACCACTGTATCTTTGAAGAACGGACAGAATGTTAGTGTTTCAAATTCATAGAATGTTCCGTGAATTGTTGTTTCTGATTCCTTTACGGCAATAAGATTTTCGTGACGAATTCCATAATGTCCTTCAAGATAGTACCCCGGTTCGTTTGAACATACCATTCCCGGAAGAAGTTCCTGAGGATTCAGATCTTTTCTGATATTTTGCGGTCCTTCATGTACATTCATGAAACTTCCTACCCCATGTCCCGTTCCGTGGTTGAAATCTTTCCCTTCCATCCATAGCGGAAGCCTTGCAATAGCATCCAGTTGTACTCCTTTTGTTCCTTTCGGGAATTTTACCATTGATAAACGGATCAGTCCTTGTAATACCAATGTTGAATTTCTTTTAAACTCTTCCGATGGTGTTCCTAAGGCAAAAGTTCTTGTAATATCTGTAGTTCCTTCAAGGTACTGACCTCCTGAGTCTACCAGGATTGTTTCCTCGTTGGTTACTTCTTTGCTTCCTTCTTTTTTGGCAGAATAGTGCATAATAGCACCGTTATCTTTATATCCTACGATAGAACCAAAGCTTTCTCCGACAAAATTTTCACCTTCAGCACGGAATCCTTTCAGTTTTTGTCCTATAGAATATTCATTCATCGTTTCTTTTCCTGCATTGTGCGTTAGCCAATAAAGGAATTTCACCATCGCTACTCCGTCTCTTACCATTACTGTTCTGAAACCTTCCAGCTCAGCTTCATTTTTCTGGGCTTTCATCAGGTTGCCGGGAACCGGAGCTTTGATAAACTGATTGTCTGATTTTAATGTTTCAAAAATCTGTTGGTTGCTGTTCGGAGAAACCAGAACTTTTTCGTTTTTGAAGGTCTTCAGGTAATTGTAGAATTCTTCGTAAGGCATCATTTTTACAAAGGAATCATCCATTTGTTTTCTGGCTGCCACTTCCATTTTATCTAATCCTGTGAACAGAACAGCATCATTTTTAGTGATTACAATATATCCTAAGAATACCGGATTGCTTTCTACATCACTTCCTCTCAGATTCAGTGTCCATGCCACATCATCCAGACTTGAGATAATGTGTACGGTAGCTTCCTGCTCTTCCATTTTCTGACGGATTGCAGCAATTTTATCGGATACTGATTTACCAGCTCTTTCTACCGGATGAACAAAAATAGGATTAGCAGATGGAGTTCCTCTGTCTTTCCAGACTTCTTTTAAAAGCGGAGCATCTGCAAGTGTAATATTTTTGGAATTGAATTTTTGAGAAAGCAGTTCCCAGTTGGCATGAGAGGCTGCAACAGCATTTACCGCCACTTTACCACCTGCTGGAATTTCTGAAATAATCCAGTCGATATAATTAGGAGTTCCTTCCATCCCATCTTTAAAAAGATCAATTCCGGAACCTTCCAGTTCAATAGCAGCTTGTGTAAAGTATCTTCCGTCTGTCCAAAGTCCCGCTTTGTCTTTGGTAACTACCACAAAACCGGCAGAACCTAAGAAACCTGACAGCCAGGCTCTCTCCTGCCATTCTTCAGGAAGGTATTCGCTCATATGCGGATCTGCAGAATATACTATAAATGCATCAACATTATTTTTCTGCATTTCTTCACGAAGTGCAGCAACTTTTTCCTTTGAAGTCATTCTTTTTATTTTTAACCACCGAAAGTTACAAAAAATTTGATGTCTGAAGGGTAAATCTACCGCTATTTTGCTTAATAATTCTTTATTGTAAATGAGTTCAAATAAAATCAAAATACTAAATATATTTCATAAAAGAAATCATTTTTAAGTAAAAAAAACTACCACATTATCAAAATAATAATTTTTTTGGAAAGATTATTGCTTCATTCTATATCATGAAACAGCAAAACTATAATAACCACAGGAAATTTTATCCGCCCTATCATTTTATTTATCTTCCATTACTTATAATACTGGAGATTTTAGGAATTTATAAAATCTGGGACGACCCCGGAAATCAGCTGATCTGGATATTATTTTCTGTTGTAATTTTTCTGCTTTTTTATCTGGCATTCATGACAAGACAGCATTACGCGCTGGGACTTCAAAACCGGATGGTGATCCTGGAGTTTAAACAGCGTTATTTCGAGATTTTCAATAAAAGATCGGATGAAACTGCTGAGAAACTGAAGTTCGATCAGATTGCTGCATTGAGATTTACGTATGATGAAGAGTTCAAAGAGCTTTTATACAGAGCACTTCATGAAAATATCTCAGGAGACGAAATTAAAAGGTCTATCAAAAAATGGAGAGCTGACCGACTCCGAATCTAGTACACCCACAAAAATTGAAACCTATGAAAAAATGGAGCTTTTACAGTATTACAATATTAATGTTGTTGACACTCACAAGTTGTGAAGCTGTAGAAACGATTTTTAAGGCAGGAATGTGGTGGGGAATAATCTTAGTCTGTGTGATAGCAGGGATTCTTTTACTGATTTTTTCGAGGGGTAAAAACTCTTAACCATGTTTTATGGAGAAGAATACAGACTTGGAGATGATTTCTCACCTTAAGCCTTCAAAAATTGTTAAAATAATGAAGGATCCGGAAGCTTCTGCAAAGGCGGTGCATCTTGTATATACCACCGATGCAGAAACCGCCGGAATTATCCGGAAAAAAACCGGAAAAAAATACTCTTATTATAAAGACGGAGAAAAAATAAAGGATAAAGAAGAAATTACCAGGATCAATAAACTGGTCATTCCACCTGCCTGGGAAAATGTCTGGATCTGTGCTCTTGATAACGGCCATCTTCAGGCAACAGGCTTTGATGTAAAAAAAAGAAAACAATACCGCTACCACCCTCTGTGGAGTGCTTTAAGAAATCATACAAAATTTTACAGGATGCTTCAGTTCGGGTATGCATTACCGGACATCCGTCTGCATATAGAACAGGATCTTGCCCTGAGAAATTTTGAGAAAAGAAAAATTCTGGCTTTGATTGTAAGCCTTATGCAAAGAACCAATATCCGTATTGGAAACAATGTATATGAAAAGCTGTACGGTTCTTTCGGCCTGACCACTTTAAAGGGTAAACATGTAAAGGTAAAAGGACAAAAAATTTCTTTTTCTTTTAAAGGAAAGAAAGGTATTATGCATAAAATTGACCTCAGAAGTAAAAGGCTGGCAAGGCTGGTACAGAAATGCAAGGATATTCCCGGGAAAGAGCTTTTTCAGTATTTTGATGATGAAGGAAACCGCCATTCTGTAGATTCCGGAATGGTCAATGAATATATCAAAGAGATCAGTGGTGAAGATTTTACGGCTAAGGATTTCAGAACATGGTCCGGAACCGTAAGTGCTCTGATCGCTTTTAAAGAAATCGGGTATGCAGAGAATGACACTGAATATAAAAAGAAGGTAAAAGAAGCCCTCGACATTGTTGCAGAACACCTGGGAAATACATCGACGGTCTGCAGAAAGTATTATGTTCATCCTTTAGTCATCAACCTTTACGAGAACAATACGATCAAAAAATATCTTGATGAACTGGAAGTCATAGAAGAAAATGACGGAAAAGCCGATCTTACAAAAGAGGAAAGACTGGTTCTGAAGATTCTGGAAAACGAGAAGATGTAGAATTTGGAAGAATGGAAGCTGGGAAAGGGAAGTTATGAAACTCCTAAAACAGTTTTCTGAATTCTCAACTTATTTTGATCAGACTAATGCACAATATTTCCGGCATCTGACTTCCCGCTTCGATCCGGACTATATTGAAATCCTATTGTTATTCAAAAACTGAACTCTGTACTCTTTTGGGGTAATCCCTGCAATCTTTTTGAAATGTAAAATGGGAATGATTTTTACGGATTGGTATTGACGTGATTACAAACCATATCGGATCATTAAAAATGAAGAAAAGTGATTAACAGCCCGCTATCTGCAGGCAATGATATAGAATGTATCTTGGCGCTGTAATATAATCACCGTTTTGAACAGCAGCAACCTTTGTATTGTAAGTATAGCCTGCAAAGAAATAGTGTAGCCAAGGCTGTGCAAGTAATGAATCAAATTTCACTTTCTCCCAGTCATTGGAATCCTGCACATCCTGTATATCTGAAAAATTGCAAATTTCAGACTGCGTCTGCTGAAGAAGATTAATTTTTGAAATGATTTCAGAGTATGAACGAGTTTTTCCTTTCTGCGCAAGAAGAACCGCACACAACGCTGAGAAAAATAAGACTTTTTTTCATACTTGTTTAATAATGATGTAAAATTAGAACAATCCCAACCCTTCGCCTTTCAAAAAGATTATTTAAAATGTTCAAAATTGCAGTAAAAGTGAATTTATATAAATTTAACATTCTGCCATAAATCCTTTATTTACAGCAGTTAACAGTTGTTTTTAAACCATGACAAATCATTTATTATCCTTATTACTATAATTACAACAAACGGATGATTTTTTTTGTTTAATCTAAAAAACAAGATAAATATGTTAATATTCCATACCGTTTACAATTAAAAACGAAGTATCTATTATTAACTGTACTGCATCGGATTTTATCTGATAAAAACAGGCGGTATTTTTTCTTTCTTTATAATTATTGTAAATTTGTATACACATCTTATTTAAATTTAATAAAATAATAAAACGTAATATGTCAAAAGCAATTTCGCAAGTACCATTAGCGGTAAACGAGCCTGTAAACTCATACGAACCGGGATCTCCGGAAGTTAAAAGCCTTATCGACACTTATAAAAAAATGTGGGCTGAAAAGGTAGAAATCCCAATGATCATCAATGGAAAAGAAGTAAAGACTGATACAAAAGTACAGCTTCAGTCTCCACAGGATCACGCTCATGATTTCGGGTTTTACTACCAGGGTGGTATGCAGCATGTGGATGACGCTATCAACGCGGCATTGGCAGCTAAAAAAGAATGGAATGAACTGGGCTGGGAACAGCGTGCAGCAATTTTCTTAAAAGCAGCTGATCTTTTGGCTGGTCCTTACAGAGATGTAATTAATGCTGCAACAATGATCGGACAATCTAAAAATGTACATCAGGCTGAAATTGATGCAGCTTGTGAGTTCATCGATTTCCTAAGATTCAATGTAGAGTTCATGACAGAAATGTATGCTGAGCAGCCGGTTTCTGACAACGGAATCTGGAATCGTGTTGAATACAGACCATTAGAAGGATTCTGTTTTGCCGTAACTCCATTTAACTTTACCGCAATTTCAGGAAATCTTCCGACTTGTATGGCAATGTTAGGAAATGTTGTGGTTTGGAAGCCATCTGACAAGCAGGTATATTCTGCAAAAGTAATCATGGATGTATTAACAGAAGCGGGTCTTCCTGCAGGGGTTATCAACATGATCTTTACGGATGGTAAAGAAACGGCTGAAAAAGTATTGGCTCATAAAGATTTCGCAGGTCTTCACTTCACTGGTTCTACAAAAGTATTCCAGGGAATGTGGAAAATGATCGGTGATAATATCCACAACTACAGAACATATCCAAGAATCGTTGGAGAAACTGGTGGTAAAGACTTCGTTATTGCTCACCCGTCTGCTAACGTAGAAGCTGTAGCAACGGCATTGGTAAGAGGTGCTTTCGAATATCAGGGTCAGAAATGTTCTGCGGCTTCAAGAGCATATGTGCCGAAATCTCTTTGGGCTGATGTGAAAAAAGTAATGGAAACTCAGATGAGCTCTATTAAAGTAGGTTCTCCAGAAGATACTTCAAACTTCGTAAACGCTGTAATTGATAAAAATTCTTTTGAAAAATGTAAAGGATATATCGACAGAGCAAATGCTTCTGAGGAAGCTACTGTGGCGATCGGTGGAAAATATGACGATTCTAAAGGATGGTTTGTACACCCAACGGTAATTGAAACTACAAATCCTCACTACGAAAGTATGGTGGAAGAGATCTTCGGCCCGATCTTATCAATCTACGTTTATGAAGATCAGGACTGGAAAGAAACGCTGAAACTGGTAGATTCTACTTCTCCTTATTCATTAACAGGTTCTGTATTCTCACAAGACCGTTACGCAATCAGCGAAGCATACAAAGCTTTAGAAAATGCATCAGGTAACTTCTATATCAATGATAAACCTACAGGTGCCGTAGTAGGCCAGCAGCCTTTCGGTGGTGGCAGAGCATCAGGAACCAATGATAAGGCAGGTTCTAAAATGAACCTTCTGAGATGGGTTTCTGTAAGAAGCGTAAAAGAGACTTTCGTTTCTCCTAAAAACTACAAATATCCTTACCTAGGGTAATTAATAAATAATGATTAATAAGTAATAGGCAATGAGTAATTGTTGTCTGTTCTTTGGATACAGCCTCGGAATTTCAGTTTCGGGGCTTTTTTGTGGGGATGCGAGATACGAGGTTTGAGAGTGGGAAGGTTTGAGAGTTTGAGGGTTATAGCGTTTGAGAATATTAGAGTATGAGAGTATTTTTAGTAATAAAGTATTTTTTGGACTACAATCAAAATTAAACACTATACGTTAAACTCGCATATCCCGTATCTCGAAACCCAGTATCTCCACTAACATCTTTTAACAAAATTTACCGATATTTTACGATTCTCCCAGCCTTGTTAGGAATAATTGTTGATTTTTTTATTAATACAACACCACAAAATAAAATAATATGAAAAAGTTATTGCTAACAGCCATCGGAATAGGAATATTTGCGGTGAGCTGTGGAACCAAAGAATCGACAATGTCAACCAGTAGCCGTGATTCAGCAACAGTAGAGAACACACAGAAAAGTATAGCTCCTGCAGCTACTGATACCATGACTACAAAAATGAAGAATCCCGACTCTATCCAAATGAAAAAGGATTCTGCGGCAATGTCTCCTGTCAAATAGTATTTTATACCTCTAATTTAAAATGTAAATCCACAAATCACTCATTGTGGATTTTTTTATACTTTCTACTATCATTTTTTTATCTTTGATGGAAACAACACAACAATGATAAAAAAATTTTAGCTGTCTTATCTTATCTTATCTTATCTTATCTTATCTTATCTTATCTTATCAAGATATTAAATTTGATAATGGTGCATTTCCTGAAATTATATCCAAAGCTGAAAAATACTATAAATCAGTATTTATTAATGCTTATACATACTGGTGTGATCCCTGTAAACTCATGGCTAAAAATTTATTCATCCTGCAATCTGTGACTGAATACTATATCCAGCATTTCATAAATGTAAACATTAATACAGAAAAGGTGTAGGGATTGAATTAGTAGAAAAATACCACATAAACTCTTATCCCACTTACTTATTTATTAATGGAAAGGTGAGCTTATTCACAGAGGTTTAGGTTATTTTACAGAAAAAGAGTTTATTCAACCCGGCAAAGATGCAGATGATGCAAATAAAAAGCTGAATGTCTGAAAAAAATTAATTTTCTTCAACACTAAAATGATCTGTAGCCTTATTCAGGGTATATAAAGATCTCTTTAGGTAATATACAGATCCTTCAAAAAAGATCATGGAGAAAGGCTGTGGCAGCAATTCTTAACATCAGAAAATATAAAGAGCGGGGTTTTATTTCCAAAAAAAGTGTTTGTTTACAATTGCATTCAAGATTTATTATATTTACTCAAGAAAACCAGTCAAAAAAATTACTATGAAAAAATTATTCTGTACAGGAGCAGTTGTTGGACTTCTTTTCCTTGGAAGTTGTGCTCAAAACAAAGAAAAAAGAGAAGAATATAAAGAAGCTCATAATAAAGATTCTCTAAGAAACAGGATGGGAGACTCCGCTGTAGCCAATTCTATACCGACTCCGGCAGCTGCCGATACGTCAAAAACCAAAACCGACAGCACAAAACTTAAATAAAATCACAAATCCACAGATTACTGTGGATTTGCACTTAAAAAAACTTGACTGAAAAAAAACCGGGCAATCAACCCCGATTATGATATATGATTTTCTTCCTGCTCAGAAGAATATATCATTAAAAAGCTAAAAATGGGAATCGCAGTTTGTCTTATAATGATCTTAATTCAGAAATGAAATAAAAGTGATAAGCTGTAACAGAATTGTGTTTGTGTACTGTGAAACTGGCGCAAAGATATGATAGCAAAGGTTTCCTTTCAAATAATAGGTTGTTCATTTTCGTGAAAATGGCAAGATAGAATTAAATTAAGCCTCTCTTTTTAATCATTTTCAGGAAAATGAACATTTTTATCTGATGTGTTTTCAGCATCCAGATATTTGATATATGCTGATGGAGAATAGTCTGTAACCGCTTTAAAGACGGCGGCAAATTTGCTGTGTGAAGAGAATCCGCATTCGTCAGCCAGAATACTTATTTTATATTGTCTGTACTTCTCATCATTAATTAGTTTGTCTACAATATAGTTGATTCTTAAACGATTGATATACGTTTTGAAATCTGCATTTTTATGCTGATTGATTACGTAAGACAGATATTTTGTATTGGTATTCAGTTCTCCTGCAAGAAAAGACAAAGACATTCCTTTATTGTTATAAAGATTACCTTTTTCAAAATCTTCAAGCAGTTCAAGTAATTTTGATTCGGTTTCGGAAGTCATCAGGGAATCATTCCTTCTTCGGTCTGCTTCCGAATCTTTTTCATCAACTTCTTCCACAAATATATTCGAAAACTCAGAATCGCCGGATTGGGCTAAAGGATAATAAGCTTTGCTACTGATCATATGTAACTGAGTTCTTATAATATTTCTGAATTTTGAGCGTTGTTTTCTCTGCTTTGTCCTGAATAAAACAAGTAAGCCAACCAGCGAAGTAAACAGAATGACAATGGCAGTATTTTTCACCAGATTCATCTGCCCTCCTTTCTTATTGCTATTCCCTTTCAGAGTCTCAGCTCCCATTGTTACAAAACTTTGATTACGGGCTGCTATGCTGTCATAAGCATGCATATATTTCACCGCATATAATGAAGCTTTAAAATTATCTCCTATTCCTTCATAGTAATCATTTATATTGGAATAAACTGCTTTTTTTAGTTTAAGACTTCGGGATGTATCTGCAATTTTTTCTGCTTTTTTAAGATACCGTTCAGCATCGTTCCAGTTTTTCTGCTTTAGGCGGATTCCTCCTAATCCATTGTATACCAATCCCAGGGTACAGCTTCCATTTTTAAGCAATCCTTCTGCTTTTCGGTAATAACTTTCGGAAACAGAATAATCATTAAGTTTGAAATAGACATCTCCCAACAGCTGATAAGAAGCTGCTGCTGTTCTGTTTTTATTATTGCTGTTTATTTTTCCAAAATATTTCAGAGAGGACTCAATATTCCGTATTGCATTGGGAAAATTCCCCATCTCCATTTCATAGAAGGCCATTTCCTGATTCAGTAGTCCAGCCGCTTCATTACTTTTCTGAAAATCAACAATCTGTCCTGAAGCATACAGTCCTTTTACAATATATTTTTTGGATCTTTCGTATAACCCTACCTGTCTATATTGCCTCGCAAGTAATCTGGTCACCACAGCCATCCATTCCGGATCATTAATCTGATTGATCACAGAATGGGCATTTTCACTGTAACAGATTGCTTTTTTAAGTTCACCTGCATGCTGATATAGTTCTGAAGAGAGCACAAGGCATTTTATTTTCTCTGAGGGTTTTTGTGCCTTCATGTAGAGAGAATCTGCAGTTTTTATTGCTTTGGGTAAATCCTTATAGGCTGTTACGGAAGAAGTTCTCTCACAGATAAGGTCAAAGTTACTTTTTTTCTGAGCGAATAGAGGGACTGATATTGTCAGCAGAAACAAAAATTTCAAAAGACTTTTAGTCATAGAAGAACAAATTATTATTTTGATTTTATAATAATTCATCATTATTTTTACGGGAGTGTCTTTTTGTTTTTTACAAAACTAGTGATATTTTATTTTTTATTAAAATATTATATTGAAATTTAATCATTTAACACAAAACAATCATTTACGTTAATTTTAATAATAAAACCAAAATAATAAAAGATTATCTTTAATACAAGCTGACAACTGTATTAAAATCAAAGTTCCTGTGTAATTATTTTCAATATGAACGGCTCATGTGTCATCATATTTATTACATTTGCAGGGAATAAAAAGTTTTATGAAAAAAATAGCAATACTTTCCTCAATCTTTATAGGAGCCCTTGCATGGGCGCAGGGAATCAAATTTGAAGAAGGCAATTTCGCCTCTATTCTTGCCAAAGCAAAAAAAGAAAAAAAACTGGTCTTTATTGATGCATATGCCTCATGGTGTGGACCTTGTAAACTGATGGTTAAAAACATTTTCCCTCTTCAGTCTGTAGGAGAGTATTACAACTCTCACTTTATCAATGCTAAAATTGATATGGAAAAAGGAGAAGGAATTGAGCTGGCCAAAAAATATAATGTAAAAGCATTTCCTACTTATCTTTTTATAGACGGAAACGGTGAAGCGGTACACAGAACATTAGGATATGTGGAAGAAAAAGACTTTATCCAGTTTGCAAAAGACGCAGAAGATCCAAACAAAAGACTCACTTCTCTGAAGCAGCAGTTTGAAAAAGGGGAAAAAGATCCTGAGTTTTTAAAAAATCTTGCGGGCCTTACCATGTATAACGATGCTGAGTTTGCCGGGAAAGTTCTTAACCGTTATTTTCAACAGAAAACAAGCTTAGATCAGGAAGATATCCAGATGCTTCTTTCGGGAGTACAAACTACAGAAAGTCCTTTGTACAAAATTTTCCAGGATAAAAAAGCTGATATCATTAAATTCTTCCCTGAGGATAAATATGAAAAGTTTGATAAAAATATTAAGCTGAACACCATTTCTAAAAAAGCCTATAATCCAGATACAAAGAAATGGGATGACAGCTATTTTATGGCTGAAACCCAGAAATTCCTGAGCAAAGAAGAAGCTGATAAGATCTTAAAAAGAATGAAAGCCAACAGAGCTTTAAAGAATAAAGATATTCCTGAGTATGAGAAATTAATTCTTGACCTTTACAAAGATTATTCTGCAGTTGGTTCTGATGAACTGAATTCTCTAGCATGGAACTTTTTTGAAAATGTAAGCAATAAGACTTCTCTGGAAAAAGCCATTGCCTGGGCACAGGAATCTGTAAAGAAAGATCAGAATTTTGCCAATACAGATACTTTAGCGAATCTTTACAATAAGGTTGGTGATAAGAAAAATGCAAAAATGTGGGCTGAAAAATCTATTGAGCTGGCCAAAAGTACAGGACAGGATTCTTCCGACACGGAAAAGCTATTGAAAAGTCTTTAATTGGATAGACATTAGTTAATAAAAAACCGCAGAACTGAAGTTCTGCGGTTTTTTATTTATTTTGTAAATGCTTAGTTATTATATACTAAAATCTGCATCTTAGTAAGCATCGCTTCTGTATCACCATCATATCCAGTATAAGGAGTAGGATTTACATTTACTTTTGCAGTACCTGCCCATGCGCTATACCGCACTTTAAAAGTATAGGTACCGGCTGAAAGTGTCACAGATTTTAAGAAAGTTACGGGCACAGGAAGATCATTCAGTCCTCCACCTGCTGCTCCTACTTTATTAGTATATGCTGAAGAGATTTTCACATTATTCTGTTCCAGAATAAATACTCCCTGGCTGGTAGTACCTCCACTAGGAAAGTTAGTTGCATATCCCAAAATAGTAAATAGAAAAGTCTGTGTTCTACCTGCAGGAACAGTTAATGTAGCAGTGACTCCCGGCACATCAATTGTTTGTCCTACAGTAGCTGTAGCTTCCGTAGTTCCCTGAACATACACAGCAGAGTTGATAGTTCCGCTTACGGTATTTAATGTTTGCCATGTTGGTGCTGCTCCTGCCCCGCCGGATGTTAAAATCTGTCCTGAAGTACCTGCATTGCCCGCAGTAGTGCCATTACCTCCCACATTAATTTCATTGGTAACCTGTAAGGCACCATTAACATGCATAGCTCTTTGCGGTGTAGTAGTTGCTACCCCTACACTTCCGGCACTTGTTACAGTAACTCTGTTCGTATTATTGGTCAGAATATTTACAGGATCTGCTGTGGCTGCACCTATATCAATCCCGGTGTTATTACCGGATGTCATCATCACTGCTTTTCCATTATCATCCGCATACATCGATAAAGTATTGCCACCTCCAGTTGCTAAAAACGATCCTCTTGAAGCTCCGTTAGCTCTTACAATCCCTTCAGTACCAGTTGTTCCAACAGACACGCTATTAGATCCATTGGTGAAAGAAAGCGAATTCCCTGCGGTAGTAACAGTCCTGTTTCCCGCAAGAGTACCATTTGCGGTATAAATATTAACGGAATTTGCTCCAGCTGCTCCTCCGTCGGTAGATCTCCAGAATGAATTACTGAATACAAACTCCAGCGCTTTGCCATTAGGAATAGTAACGCCATCCAGTGTAGCCCCAAATCCACCTGTGGTATTGTTATAAACAATAAGCCGCTGGCCCGGGTTGGGAGCGGCAAAGGCAGAAATGGCCACCGTAGCTGTAGCGGCTCCGGTAAGCTGTACCTGGCTTACATTAACCGGAATAGTAACAGCATTACCCGCAACGGCTAAAGCAGTTTCACGGTTGGTAATGGCCCCATTAACATCCAATGTAGTACCGGGAGCAGTAAGCCCGAGCCCCAGATTACCATTAGAGATCATCACCAGGTCATCTTTAGCCTGAGTGGCAGTAGGTACTCCGGTTGTTGGATTATTCTTTAACCCGTCAATGTTAAATACTCCCTGAGGATTGGTTGTATTAATCCCCACTTGCGATTTCACTACCAAAGAAAATGTTGTAAACAAGCCTGCTAGTAATAAATTTTTTCTCATAATGTAGACATTTAAATTAATATTCGCTCATACAAACTTTTTTATAAGCCACTTGTATTACAAAACTGAATAGTTAGGAATGACCTTTCAGTTTTATAAATATTTTTAAAGGAATAATTTTATTTAAAGTTACAAAAAAAACATACACAAGTAACTAAATACCTAAAAATCTATCACTTAAATATAAAATTTAATATATAAACAGCAAATCATCTGAAAACAAAACACAATTAAGTGAAATATTTATAAGAGCAAATAGACTTTAATAATGTAAAAATTATTTTAAAAAAATCCTTATAAAGGGATATTACCCATCAGTAAATGAACAAGAAAATGGACAAAATCAT
Source organism: Chryseobacterium sp. RU33C (assembly GCF_900156015.1). Classification (NCBI taxonomy): domain Bacteria; kingdom Pseudomonadati; phylum Bacteroidota; class Flavobacteriia; order Flavobacteriales; family Weeksellaceae; genus Chryseobacterium; species Chryseobacterium sp. RU33C. The sequence goes on from NZ_FTMT01000028.1 coordinate 34,582, forward strand.
AGCCGGAAATGTATAAAGCCATTCTCTATGCTAACGAAATTTGTATAGCTGGCAGCAACACCACATTATGCCTGGTTAATAGTTTTTTGACAAGAAAGCTTTATTTCAAAACCTAATAATGCCGGCAGATCATCCTTTGCATGAAAATTGTTCCCCGGCAAAGAGTGTGGGGAATAATAAAAAAGTCCTTTTTAACTGATTGTAAAAAGGACTTTGCTAATTTTCATATAGGAATAAATTAATATTCAAACAAGACGCTTCCCCACGTAAATCCGCTTCCGAATGCTGAAAGAAGTACAAGGTCTCCTCTTTTGATTTTCCCTTGTTCAATCGCTTCGCTTAAAGCAATGGGAATAGAGGCTGCTGTTGTATTTCCATATTTCTGGATGTTATTAAAGATTTTATCCTCCGGTAATCCAAATTTTTCCTGTACAAACTGAGCAATTCTCAGGTTGGCCTGATGTGGAATGAACATGTCAAGATCTTCAATGGTTTTTCCAGCTTTATTCAATGCTTCCATCATCGTTTCAGGGAATCTTGTTACCGCATGTTTGAATACGAAGTTTCCGTTCATAATAGGATATACTTCTTTGTTTGTTACATTTTCAGGATCTCTTCTCATTCTGTCACTCCATCCGTATTTTGATCCCGGAAACTGGGTACAAAGATCGTCTGCATATTTTCCTTCAGAATGCATATTCACCGCTAAAATATCTCCTGCATTTTCATTTTCTGATGCAGAAAGAACAACAGCTCCTGCCCCATCACCGAAAATGACCGATACGCCTCTCCCTTCGTCAGAAAAATCAAGTCCGAAAGAGTGAACCTCTGCTCCCACCACCAGAATATTTTTATAAGTACCTGATTTGATGAATGCATTGGCAACGCTCATAGCATATACAAATCCTGAACACTGGTTTCTTACATCCAATGCTCCTATGGTATCACATCCCAGCATATCCTGAAGTAATACCCCACACCCCGGAAAATAATAATCCGGCGAAAGCGTTGCAAAAACAATATAATCAATATCTTTTGAGGTAAGGCCGGCATTATGGATGGCTTTTTCTGCAGCTTTAAACCCCAGATAAGCGGTAGTTTCCTGAGAGTCATCTCTGTTTTTTCTATGTCTTCTTTCCTTAATACCTGTTCTTTCTGTAATCCATTCGTCATTGGTTGTCATGAGTTTTGCCAAATCATCATTTGTAACAACGTTATCTGGAACATAAAATCCCACCCCTTTTATTGTACTTTTAATCATATAGTTTTTTAATTTTGACAAAGATAAAACTTATTTAACACATAGTTTTTCAAAATATTAGTATTTTTACTTTATGCCAATTGATACGATATACAGAACCTCCCAGTGCGAATGGGTAGATGTAGAGGCTCCTACTTTAGAAGACCTGAAATTTCTTCATGAAAGATATGAAATCAACAATCTTCTTCTGGAAGATACGATGGATCCTAATCACCTTCCGAAATATGAAGAAGACGGGAATGTAAAATTCTTTTTACTCCGTGAAAGTACAGAGCTGGAAAGAAAGAATTTGAACACCATCAGTGATATCAGTACCAAAATCGGGATTTTTCTGGTGGAAAATACCATTATTACCATCCACAGGATGAAGACCAGAAGTATTTCAGATACCAGAAAAAAGGTTTCTTTGATTCAGGAAGATCTTAAACCTCAGCAAATCATTCTGATGATTGCGATATTGATCATGAAAAGCTTTGATGATGAATCTTTAAGTCTGTTCGAAACAATGGACAATATAGAGAATGAAATTTTTCTTAAAAACACCAATCATACCAGCCAGATCCGCCGTCTTTATAAGCTGAAACGAAAATCAGGATTAAATTCCCGTGTATTGGTAATTTCTACAGATGCTATTGATAAATTTAAACTGCTGAATTTACAGGACTCAGAAACTGTTGATCTAAAAGATAAACATAAAGATGTGGTTGCCGATTTTGATCATTTAAATATTCAGATCACCAACCTTATTTCTATGTTTCTGGCACTTTCGGATCAAAAAGCGAATCAGGTGATGAAAGTTCTGGCGATTTATTCCGTTTACTTCTTACCAATTACCTTTATTGCCGGAGTTTACGGGATGAATTTCGACAATATGCCTGAGCTTCATCATAAGTACGGATATTTTATAACATTGGGAGTAATGGCAACGGTTGTGATCAGTACGTTTATTTATGTGAGACGAAGACAGTGGTAATTTAATATAAACCCAAGACTGCTCATATTCAACAAAATACAATCCGGTTGATTACCTTTTATCTTTAACCTGAACACCATCAAAACAAAATACCATGGCTCCTGAAAACCTTAACAAAATTCTGGAAGATTCTTCTCTGTCAGATGCATCCAAGGACAAATTGCTTGCTTTGCACAGGAATATCTCTGCCAAAGAATTCTCTGATCTTCTGGATCAGAATGGTAATCAGTATATAGAATTTGTACAGGAAGGAGGTGGCGTCTGGGGAAGTGCATTGGTAGGCTATCTTTATGGGTTGGAAATATTTGGAATCCGTTTTCTGAAAGTAGCAGGAACGAGTGCCGGAGCTATTAATACCATGCTTATTGCTGCCTGTAAGACCAAAGAAGAACCTAAAAGTGAACTTATTAAGGATATTCTTTTCAGCTGGGATTTTTCGGATTTTATGGATGGAAAAAGTTATGTAAAAACGACTCTTCATGCGATGCTGAACAACAAAGATTTCTTTAAGATCAATGCTGTTATTGCCGCTATCCTTTTTATTATTCTGATCAGTATTCCTTTTCTGGCATCATCATCAACAATACTGAACGCCAAACTGATGTTTCTGATTCCCCTGATTCCGGCTGTTATTCTCTCTTTCTGTATCCAAAAACTGTATAATAACTTCAGGAAAGAAAACAGCGGACTGAATCCCGGAAATACCTTTCAGAATACAATGCAAAATGCACTGGATCAATTTGGAATACAAACAGTTGCCGATCTCAACAAAAAATTCATTCAGAAAGGACAGGAACTCAATCTCAGCTACCGCTATGGGAACGGGCAGGAATATTATCAGATGGCTTTGCAAAACATCGAAAAAATTAAAATCAAAAATCAGGAACATATCGACCAGACCCGATACAGAATTTTCTATGAAAGTGCGGTCAATAATGACTATTATAAAAACAATCCGTTTTATCTTCTTACATCAGAATATGTTGTTATTGCCACTGATATCAATGCCAAAATTAAAGTAGAACTTCCTACGATGGCCAATCTCTACTGGTCCGAAGAGGAACTGAAACATATCAGTCCTGCCGAATTTGTAAGAGCTTCTATGGCAGTTCCTTTTTTCTTTGAACCTTTCCAGAAACAAATCAATAGAGACGATGATTCCGTAAAATATGCCTGGAGATACTGGATGAATACGAAACCCGATGACATTAATCCTTCAGGAGTTTTCATTGATGGCGGCAGTATTTCCAACTTTCCTATTGACCTGTTTCATGCGGATGAAGTTTTTTATCCCAGAATGCCTCTTTTTGGAGTGCAGCTAACCAGTGATTCAGCTATTCTCTCTGAAAAAGGAAAAACAAGTGAAGAAATCCTTAAAACACCTTTCAGCTATGCCGGAAATATCATCAGCACTCTGAAAGGTTTTAATGATAAGACATTCCTTACCAAACATACTTTTTACCGTTTATACAGCATACAAAGCGTTAATTGCGGTACCAGCAGCTGGCTGAATTTCTTTATGAAAAAAGAAGAAAAGGAAGAACTTTTCAACAGAGGTTTTCAGGCTGCCCTTGATTTTCTCAACACATTTGATTGGGAAAAGTACAAATATGAAAGAATGATGCTTACCATGAAAGAGAAAAAAATACTGAAAGAAGAGGATACGCCCACTGTGGGATAAAGATTTTATAGTAATATGAAATACAAGAAAATCAATAGAATCTTTAAATAAAAAATAGATGAACTGGATTATCAGAAGTACAAAGAAAGTAAAATTCCATACTAATCTTCAGGAAGTTTTAAAGCCTATATGGGATGATCTTGCCATTTATAAATGGATTTTGACAGATTTAGATTTTATATCTGATCAGACTCTTCCCATTAATTTTGATGAAGATTATTTTGTGTTGGATCATTCGGAATTTGAGCTGCTCTATCAAAGCGATACTCAGATCATTTGGGGGATCATTTCAGCCGTTCCAAATAATATTGAACCCGATACTTCAGCCATTTCTATCTTATCTGCTGAAGATACAAGTGTTTGGGAATCTAATCAATTTTTAATACCAGAAAGTATTTTAGAAATTATTGCTTTTGACAGCGGGTATACTATTGTAAAATTTAAAGATAAAAGTCTCTCAGATCAATTTGAAAACTATTTTAAGGAACAAGTAATAGATCTGCAAAAGTTCAATGAGAAATATATTAATCGAACATGAAAAAATTGATCTCAGAAAAATTTCATATTATTCTTTTGATACTCACTTTTGGATTTATTATATTCTGTTTAATTAGTGCCAATTCAGGAATTAATGATCTGCTCAAAAGCCCTAAATATACCATTGGAGAAGCTATATCAGACTGGCATCACAAAAACAATAATGGTGTAGGAATAGATTACAAATATCATGTTAATAGTATTACTTATTCTAAAACTGCAAATGTCTCTTATCAGAAAGGAGATAAATTCTTGATCATTTTTGATTCTATAAATGAGATTTGGTGAACTTAGAAAAAAGCTTCAGAACATTACCGAACGTATGCTTACCCTTCAGCTTCGCAGGCTTGAAGAAGATAAAATCATCACCAGAACCGTGTATGCCGAAGTTCCTCCAAGGGTAGAATATGAACTTACAGAAATCGGGTACAAGCTGAAACCCATTATCCTCGAATTCGAAAAATGGGGTAACGAACATAAACAGATTATGGAAAAGAAATAAAAAGATTGGTTAAAGAATTTTCATAGTATAATTTTTTACCTAAATTTAATTCTCATTAAATATTAAAACAATCTCTATGAAAAACCTTACTTTTTTTCTCTCTTTTACGGCTCTCACTTTTTTAGGAAATCTTCTGAATGCACAAAAAATTTCTGATGGCCAAACACTTGAAGTCAACGGTATGGCTGTTACCTTTACTATCCTCAATAAAGAAAGTATAGAATCCGGTGGAAAATCCTATGACCGTTATAAAGTTTCTGCAACCATAAAAAATACATCAGATAAGGCATACAATATCAGACTCTCTGCTTTTCCTCAAATTGTAAGCGGTATAGGTCTTGTGGAACTTGACTGCATAAATGCAACAGGAGCCAGGCTGACCTCAAAAAAGATAGAATTAAAAATGAAAGCCCAGATGATCAATGTTACTTACTCTGCCTACGACAAATCCGGAAAATTTGTTAACAGTACAATCCCTGTAACCGGAAGTTATTACTTTGATCCGGGAGATACCATCAGCGATGATGCAATTTTCATTGTTCCTCAAGGTGAAAAACCGGATGTTTCCGTAAGAAGTATGAAATAGAACAGCACTTTATACAATCTCTTTGTACCCTATTCAATCAGTTTAGAAGCTGATTGAAGCTTTGAAAGGGTAAAAAAAATGTATTCCTCCGGAATGACACAGTGTATGCATAATGTCAAACAGTCCTATATGTCATTCCGGAGGAATCCAGGCTTATTAATTGAAAGAATAGCTGTATTCTACTTCCCCTCAGCCTCTTTCCACAAAGGTTTTTGATCCAATACTTTCGAATGAATTGGACAGGATTCATGGTGAGCTCCCTTCAGATATCCGGTGCTCATAAGAAATTCATTGACAATCTCTCCTCCTGTGAATTTGAACGTTTTCTTGAATAACTTCATCCATTCCTGCAATGTTTTGGGGTGATGATGTTCCAGCCATTTTTCGAATGAACCAAATTCCTTTTGCAGCTCAACAATTGTTTTTGCATTTTCAATGGCAGCATTCACTTTCAGTTTGTTTCTGATAATCCCCGGATCATTTAAAAGTCTTTCACGGTCTTCCTCCGTATAGGCCGCTATTTGCTGAATATTAAAATTGTCATACGCTTTTCTGAAGCTTTCTTCTTTTTTCAGAACCGTTTCCCAGCTTAGTCCTGCCTGGTTGATTTCCAGAATCAGTCTTCCAAACAGTTCATTATCATCATGGATAGGATATCCGTAATAGTTGTCATGGTAATTTTTGTGCAGTTCTTTCCTGCTTTCAGGCTGCATTCCTTCTATGGCTAAACAATAACTCATTGAAATATTCTGTTTAAATTCTAAATAATATGGTAAAGATAAGACAGCTTTGTGACAACTGTCCGTCAGCAGTATTTTAAAGTTAATAATAATTCTATCTGCAAGATAATTTTCTGCAATTTATTAAACTTACATTGAAATAAAGTGTAGTTTTGTAATTATGCCCAATTCAGGATTTCATATGAAAAACTATAAAGCAGTCATTACGGTGCTTATATTGGTATTTTCATTGTCTCCGTGCTCTGTAAAAAGAAATGTTCTTGATATTTTTGATGTTCAGCTCATCAGCGGGCTGAATAAGGCAAAAACAACCGCCTCAATTTCCTTCAGCTGTTATTCCGCTTTTGCTTCTTCAGAAGCTGCCGTTTCAAAAACCAAAATTCATCACCGATACAATAAATTTTTATCCGGTTTTAATTCTGGTAAATCCAATTTTTTTGAAGAAAAGGCTTTTCTCAATAACTATTCCGGGTATTCTACTGGTAACAGCCCTCCGAAATATATTCTGTTTAAAAGACTGAGACTTCATCTGATCTGATTTTTTCAGATCAAATTATAAAAATCAGTTTTTTACAATACAATAGTAATTTCAATGAAACATATTTTAAACAGCCGGTCTACAGACATGGCCGGATTATATACTTTATCCCTCCGCATGGTGATCGGATGGACTTACTTTTCAGCGTTCTGGCGCAGATTGATACTCGAAAACAAGCTTATTCCTGATGAAAAAGGATATATCGGGGAAAAATTCAATCATTTTTTACCCAATGCACTCGGCATAAAACCTGTTATTGAATATCTGGTGACTCATCCCGATGCTTTACAACGCTCTATGATGATTTTTACCATTATTGAAGCGGTTGTAGGGGTATTTATTATTCTCGGATTATTTACCCGATTAATGAGTATCGGAATTTTCAGTCTTGCCCTCGGAATATTACTGGGTTCCGGCTGGCTGGGAACAACCTGTCTTGATGAATGGCAGATCGGAGTTTTAGGAATTGCCGGCGGATTCGTACTGTTTCTTACCGGAAGCGGTCCTTATTCACTGGATTATTATTTCATGAGGAATAACAAAAGCTTTACTCAAAAAAGATGGTTTCAGTGGCTTGGCTCAGGAAATTTTCCTGTCTCAAACCCAAAAGTATTTGTGCTCGCAGGCTCAATTATTATATTTGGATTGACTCTTTTTACCAATCAGTATTTTCATGGAGGTGTATGGGGAGCACTGCATAATAAATCGGTAAAACCAAAACTGGAAATTTCAAATATCTCTCATCAGCATCCAAAGTTAACATTTGAAGTCTACCGGACGGAAGGAGCTGATGTATATGGTTCTTTCCTGATAGGAATTCATATTCTGGATAAAAACGGAAAAGTTTTAAAGGAACTTGATCATAAAGAACTTGCCGGATTTTCTAAAGAAAATATTCAAAACCATTATGTTGCCAAAGTAAAACCGGGAAAACACAGTCTGGTAATTCCATTGGGAGCAAAAGCTGATGTAACTTTGAATATTGATGATATTTTCCAAAAAAATGATATCCACAGTCTGAAACTGATTGATGTAAGTGGTATTGAATGGATAGAGAAAATTGATTAGGAGTTCGGGATGCAATGTGTTCGTAGTATGTTTTGGCTAAAAGCCAATCCATGATTATTAATAGCAAAAGAGGCTGTCTCAAAAGTCAAACAATCTGGCTTTTGTCATTCTGACGAAGGAAGAATCTCATTGATAACCAAACATATGAGATTCTTCACTACATTTCATTTCGTTCAGAATGACACTTTTGAGACAGCCTCTCCTATTGAATGCTGTTGTACAATTTCCGGGTATTATTCATGTTGGAGGCTATTTCCCGGAGACGATGACATGATAGCTGCATGTGCTGTCCGGATCAAGCCTGAGTACTTTAATATCCAATAAAACATCCAGTCCCATAGTCTCGCAAATGCCCTGTATAAAAAGGTTTGACCACTGACCATTTCAACAGACCTGCAATTTGCAGACTATGAGTGATTTTATGGTAACGGTCTACTCCTTTAATGAGCAATTCGCATTTGTAGTCATTTAATTCTTTAAATTCAAAATTATATTCGGGACTGGATGTAAAAATGGCTTCCATCAATATTTTTGCAACAGCAGGAATTCCAGGCTGCAGGTTGGGTTTCGCTTCAAAAAATCATGGTTAAGTTTAAATAATAAGTCTAAATACAATATTCAATACAGCTTTCCTGAAATTAGAAATTTGTCTTCATAAAATATGAAAACAAATAAAAAAAATCCTTCGGTTGGTATTAATATCCGATGTTTAGATGAAGATCCGGTACTGTATTCCTGTAAGTCCTTTTTGAAAAAACTGCGGAAAGGTGAGGGAATTTATTCATATCTTTTTCATTTGGTGATGTAAAGCTAGAAAAAATAAATAAACTCTCCAACAAGTGATATTATTTTTTATTTAACAAAATGAGAACAAAAGGTATTGTTTTTCATTATTTTACAAAATAAAAAACCTTCGAGAATTTCGAAGGTTTTTTTATTTAAAATTTAGTGCATGGCTTCACTCAAATCTATTTTTTCTTTACTCTTTCTTTCTTTTACGAGTAAGATAAACGGAATACATATCAGGAATACGATTCCGAGGTAAAGAAATACATCCATATAAGATAAAACAGTGGCCTGTTTTGTTACAGATAAGTCGAGCATTTTATAGGCAGCATTCATTGCGGCATCAGGAGTCATTCCTTTCGCAATAAAATTGGCTTTCAATGCTGCCAGTCTTTGCTGAACATCAAAACTGTTTTCGTCCAGATGGGAAATTAAGTTATTTCTGTACTTCTGTCCTGCATTGGCAATAAAGGTCGTGATCGCCGCAATCCCGAAAGATCCTCCCAGCTGTCTCATCATACCTGTAAAAGCCGCTCCCTGCCCAATCTCCTGTCCTTTCAGGGTACTTAATGACAAAGAGGTAATCGGAATAAATAATAATCCCAAGCCTGCTCCTCTTACAATCAGCATCCAGAAGAAGGCATCTTTGCCGGTATCCGGTGTAAGAATTTTGTATCCCCAGAAGCTGTAAACGAAGAAGATAAAGAGTCCTAATGAAACTAGGATCTGCTGTTTTGCTCCTTTTGCCAGTAGTCTGCCAATGATAGGCATCATGAAAGCCGTCGTTAACGCAGCCGGAATCATCAAAGCTCCTGACTGAAGTGCCGTCCATCCCAAAATACTCTGGGTATACAATGGAACAATGAATGTAGAACCGTACAATCCAAATCCAAGAACGAACGACATCATAGTTCCGATTCTCAGGTTACTGTTTTTAAGTACTCTGAGCTCAACAATCGGATACTTGAAGGTAAGCTCCCTCCAAAGGAATAGTATAAATCCTAAAACTGCTGCTACAGTGAAGGCTACGATCATTCCGCTTTCAAACCAGTCTTCTTCATGTCCTCTTTCCAGAATAAACTGTAATGAACCTACTGTTACTGCCAGTAAAGCAATTCCAATCCAGTCTACATCGGAAACTTTACGTTTTTCTGCATATTTCGGACTTCTTACAAACTGAAGGGTCATCAGCGTAGCTGCAATTCCAATCGGAATATTAATATAGAAAATATACGGCCAGCTGAAGTTATCAACGATATATCCTCCAAGAGGCGGCCCTAATGTAGGACCAATAATTACTCCCAGACCATAAATTGCCTGAGCCATACTTCTTTTTTCAATCGGATAAGATTCCGTAATAATCGTTTGTGAGGTTACCAATAAGGCTCCACCTCCGATTCCCTGCATCAATCTGAAGAACACAAGTTCCCAGATATTGGTCGCGTTTCCACATAAGAATGAAAATACGGTGAATATAATGATGGATGCCGCAAAGTAATTTCTACGCCCAAACTGCTGTGAAAGCCAGCTCGTCATCGGAACAATGATAACGTTCCCGATGGCATACGCTGTAATCACCCACCCTACTTCTGAAAGCGTAGCTCCAAGATTTCCCTTCATTTCATTCAAGGCAACATTAACAATCGTGGAGTCTACAATTTCAAGAAGGGCACAAAGGATAGCCGTAATCGTAATGATCACTCTCCGCGCTCCATATTCTACTAATGAATCCTGCATAAGTTTTTTTCGATGTGAAAAGTCAATTGTAAATTGTGCTTCGCAAGTGAATAGTGAATTTTAAACAGTCCATTTAAGTTGACTGCAAAGATGATTCACTACTGACAACGAAGTTCATTGACTTTTAACAATTTTAAATGTTATTTCAAAGCAACTTCTGCCTTCACGTTCATTCCTGTTCTCAATCTTTTGGCAATATTCTTATCAAGATTTACAAAATCGATTTTTACAGGAAGTCTCTGAACTACTTTTACGAAGTTCCCACTTGCATTATCCGGAGGAAGAATAGAGAAAGTAGCTCCTGTAGCCGGAGAGAAAGAGCTTACTACTCCTTCAAATTCCTGATCAGGAAAAGCATCAATCTCAATTTTCACTTTCTGGCCTTCTACCATTTTATCTACCTGCGTTTCTTTAAAGTTGGCCACCACCCATTTCTGGTCGTTTTTAACCAAAGCAAACAGTTGTGCTCCCGCCTGCAGATACTGACCTGCCTGTGTAGGGACTTTTCCAACGTATCCATCTTCAGGGGCAAGAATTACGGTGTATGATAAGTTCAATTTTGCATTTTCTACATCTACTTCTCTTTGTTTAGCCACAGAACCTGCCACGCTGATTTGTTGTGAGCTGGCAGCCGTCTGAGAAGAAGCAATATGTGTTTGCTGGGCAATCTGATTTCTCTGGTCTACCAACACCTGTAACTGTCTGTCTGCAGATTGTTTTGCTGCCAAAGCCTGCTCATACTGCTGTTCTGTAATAGAGTGATCTTTTACAAGATTGGCATATCTCTTCAGATCCTGAGAAGTTTTCCAAACATTTACTTTTGCCGCTTCAATCTGGGCATTAGCCGTTACTACTGCTGCTGCTGAAGATCCTATATTTTTTGAAGTAGCTGTGGTAGCAGCTTCTGCATTGGAGATATTGCTTTTGGCAGTAGATAATGCTGCCTGAGCCTGTTCAAGAGCCATTTTCTGATCTCTGTTATCCAAAATCACCAATGTATCTCCTTTCTTCACAAACTGATTGTCTTTTACTTTTACCTGAGCTACATAACCGGAGATTTTAGAAATTACCGGTGCCATATTGGAAGCAATCTGAGCATCATCAGTCTCTTCGTGATACTGTCCGTAAGTATACGCTCTGTAACCGTAGATTCCTCCTCCAATTACTACTGCTGCTAAAATGATAGGAAAGATTAAACTTTTTTTCTTTTTAGGTTCAGCTGCCTGTGTATTATTATTTTCCATTTTGGTTTCGATCTGATTATTTAATTGTTAAAGTTCCTGTTGTCTGTAATAGTTTTCTGTATGCCAGTGCGGCATCTGCCTTAGCATTGATCACGCCAACGTTGGCAGCAATCTGTGCAGCGTCTGCATCCAATAATTCAGTCATGGTTGCCAACCCGTTGTCGTATTTATTTTTGGTAATTCTGTAATTTTCATTAGCCTGTTCCGCCGATTTTTCAAAAACAGCAATTCTCTTTTTTGAATAGTCTGTGTTTTGGTACTCTCTGTTCACATCAAGCTTAATATTATCATTCAATAATTCATCAGTAGCGGCAAGCTGTTTCTCTCTTGCCTGTGATTGTCTCAATGAAGAATTTTCTTTCCACAGATTGGATAAGTTATAAGAAACCCCGATTCCTACATTGATGGCATTGTATACCGTAAGAAACTTAGGAATGTCTGCAGCTACATAACCTCCTGTAAATGCGATGGAAGGAAGGTTTTCTGCTTTTGCAGCTTTGGAACCCAGTTCTGCGGCTTTTCTCTGCTGTGCCAGCGCCTGTAAATCTTTACGGTTTTCTCTGGCTTCAGTAACGTAAAAATCAACAGGTTTTACGTCTGATCCTTCTTCAATATAATTTTCATCTACTGTAATTTCTGTAGTTTCAGGAAGACCCAATAAAAGATCCATATTGATGTTGGCAATATTGTAGTTATTCTTAGCTTCCAATAGTTGAAGTTCAATATTTGAAGTCTGAAGGTTCGCCTTTAATCTGTCGTTTCTTGCAATCAAACCATTGTTTTCCATTTTAAGGAAGGTTTCATCTCTTTTTTGGGAAGCGGCAAGATTTTCTTCAAAAACCTTGATGGACTGGTTAGCCTTAAAAAGGTTATTATAAGCCTGGGCAACGTTATAAGCAATGGCAATTTTATCATTCTCAGTGCTTAATTTGGAAGCTTCTACCAGATATTTAGCAGACTGAATTCCGTACTTGATTCTTCCACCACTGTAAATAGGAACGCTAAGATTTGCTGAACCGTAAACTACCTGATGTATTTCAGGTCCGCCAGCTCCTCCTGCAAGACCAGGAAGTTTGATATCAACATTCGGTTTTATCGGAAGATACATATAGCTGCCCGACACTTTTAATTCCGGTAGTTGTCTGTTTTTAGCCTCCAAAAGATCAGCAGTAGCCTCTTCGATTCTGGCTGCATCGATCTTGAGATTCTTGCTGTTCTGGATTCCCAGCTGCACGGCCTCGTCAAGAGTAAGTGCTCTTTTCTCCTGAGCATTTGCATTTGCCATTCCTACGAATAGTGATAATGCAATCACTGAGTTATTTATTCTCTTCATAACCTAAAAGGTCTTTTAGTAAATATTTAATATGTTTATTAAGTTCTGTATAGTATTTTTCATCAAAAGCTTCTTCGTCTTCTGTTTCATTCAGGAACTCTTTATACATTTCTTTCGCATTGAATGCATAAAACAAGGTTCCGCTTACGGTAGAATGAAGCAGATAAATGGGTGGATTTTTGGTAAAAACCCCATTTTTAAGACCACTTTGCAATATTTGCGAATACATGGAAAGGAATCCCATTTTGATTTGCTTCAAAAATTCTACAATCTGAGGATTCTTGGTATGCAGCTGCTCTCTCTGCATAATCCTGTAGAAGCATTTTTGAGTCCGGATCCTGTGCGAAAACTGATCAATTACTCTTTCAATCTTCTGCCATTCGTTGATGTCTGTTCTTCCCAAAAGATCTTTTGAAAAAAACTGACCTTCATTCATTCTGTATTCCACTAATTTCTCATAAAGTTTTTCCTTAGAGCCAAAATAATATGAGATCATAGAGATGTTTACATTAGCTGCCTTTGCAATTTCCCGGGTGGAAGTTCCTTCGAATCCCTTTTCTGCAAAGAGCTTCTCGGCAGCGAATAATATATTTTCTTCTTTTGAAATCATGTTAGTGTTCATTTTTCAGGGCGCAAATGTACACAAGTTTTTATTCAAATCAAACGATTGATTGATTTTTTAATATAGATTTAATTTATTGTAAATAAAAGACTATTTCTATAGTACGATATGAAACTGACAGGAGATGATTCATTTCCTGAAAGAACTCTCAATAATTAGCAGATATAGTTAAAATTTTATCAGTGTTAAAAAAAGTATTACATTTATCCTCTTTAAAAATTTTATATTATGAAAAAAATACTTTCAATGGCAGCAGTAGCTTTATTCACAATAGGATATGCTCAGGAGAAACCAAAAGAAGGAGGATGCTGCGCTGGAAAAGATAAAAAAGAATGTTCTGTAAAAGACAAAAAGGCATGCACAGATAACCATCATAAAGATTGCGGCATGAAAACAAAAACAGCGGAAAATACTCCTAAAACAAAAGATAAAAAAACGGTAAAAATAAAGAAAGCTTAATATACTCTTAAGTATAGAAAATAAAAACTCCGGTGAAAGTACCGGAGTTCTGTTTTATGTGCTTTTGTGAATATACCTTGATAATTTTATCCCAAGATCGGTCCAGACGATTTTAGGATTTCCGTTTCTGGTCAGGTGCAGGTCGGCCGTATTGATTTCTTCTAAGATGTTTTCAATATTGGCTCCACTGATAAATTTAGAAAACCCGGCCCAATTAAACCCGTTCGCATTGATCTTTTTATACACCAGATTCTCAGACTGATAGTTCTGAAGTAATGCAAGCCTGAAAATTTCAGAACAATAGTTGAGGAAGTTTTTTTGCTTTTCTCTGTTCCATCCTGCAATTTCCCTTGCCCAGGAAATGATACTTCTGAGATATTCCGGTTTCTTTTTTACCATAAATGCATCTCTTACCCATTGTACAAAAAGCTTTTCAAACTCATTGCTTTTGTCTCCTGAATTCAGAAGCTTAATGGCATCATTAAGATCTCCCTGTGCTTCATGAACAATCTCTCTTACTTTATCTTCTGAAACTGAAAAATTCTTTTTAAGATAGTTTTCAATATCTTCATCATTAATTCTCGGGATCTCTACAATCTGTGTTCTGGAAAGAATAGTAGGAAGAATGTCGTTTGTACTTTCTGCAGTAAGAAGAATGACAGTTTTTGCCGGTGGTTCCTCCAAAAATTTCAAAAACTTATTGGAGGCCGCGATATTCATTTTATCGGCCCTCCAGACGATAAGAATTTTGGTTCCTCCTTCAAAACTTTTTAAAGAAAACTTCTGATTCTGATCATCCACTTCATCCGCAGAAATAAATAACTGTTTATTTTCTGATTCTAAAAAAGCAGTCCAGTCATCATAGCTTGCATAAGGAGAAGCTAGGATCATCTCTCTGAACTCGTCAAATTTATTTTTACTTAATGAGTTTTTATTGTCTGTAAAAACCGGAAAACTGAAATGCAGATCCAGGTGATTGAGATGCTCTACCTTCGCAGCAGCATGTTCGTTTTCCTGACTGAAAATCTCCCGTGCATAAGCCAATACCATAGGCAGTGTACCGTATCCCTCTTTTCCTACAAAAAGCTGGGCATGGCTCACTCTGTTTTCAGCAATGCTTTCTCTAAGAAGTTTTTTCAGATTTGTCTGTCCGGCGATGTTCTCCCAATTCATGTTTCAAAGATAAAAAATCTTACTTCAATTCATAAAATTAAGTCTGCTTAAAATAAAATTGTTGGAATATCTATAATAAAAATCCTTTTACACAAGCAATACATAAAGGTTTTTACAACTTAAAAAAATTAAACAGAAATCTTAAGAAATAAGAATATACATAAAGACTGTTCACTACAGAGCAACATTCTTCATAGCAAAACTGACATTTTCTATTGTCGAAAATTTGCATTTTTCTTTTAAAGAAAGGCCCTTAACAAACTTTAACCACATATAATTTTTACAATTCATTAATATTTAAGATATTTGCGCATTGTTTTAAAAATAAAGAATGAAAAAAATCTTTGTAGTATCATTCATATCAGTTGGATATTTTCTGAATGCACAGAGTCTAAGCAACTCTCCTTATGCAACTTATGGAATTGGAGATGTGAAATATGATAATACGATCGAAACTGCTTCTATGGGAGGTATATCTACTGCTTTTATAAGTGATTTTACCAGTAGTTTCAATTTTGCCAACCCGGCAAACAACGCCAATTTTGAACTTACGAGTATCAGACTGGAAGCTACCAACGAAAACAATTATTTCAAATCGAATTATAACGATATGAAATCTACAAAGCATTCTACGTATCTTTCAAATATTTCGATTGCATTTCCATTATCTTCCAAAGTGAAAATGGGGATCTCTTATCAGCCATACAGCTCTAAAAGCTACGATATCGTAACTGAACAGTTTACCGCAGATAAAACTCCTCTTTACAAAAACAGCTTTAAAGGAAGCGGAACATTGAATACCGCTCAGATTGCTGTTTCTTATAAGATCAGTCAGGAATTATCCGTAGGGGCAAAAGCCAATCTTTATTTTGGAGACCTTAATGACCTTAATGAATTCCGTGCTTACAACAGTAATCTTGGAACCTATTTAGGTGAATATGTTAATGGTTATGAAACTAAAAACAGAGTCAGAAACTTTAATTTTACGCTGGGAACAAGTTACCAGACTTTAAATACACGTACTGATAAAAAGTTCACAGTAGGTGCTACTGCTACCTTTGGGAATACCAGTAATATGACTACTCAGTACACCAACAGCACGTACAGATATTCTGATGCTCAGGAAACCACCAAACTTAGCGGATCTGAAACCATTATTGAGCAAAAAGAAACAAAATCCAAGAACCTTCTTCCATTACAGGCTTCATTAGGAGTTGGATATGGAAGTGAAAACCATTGGTTTGTATCAGGACAGGTAGATTATAAAAAAGGAGAAGATATCTCTTATTTTGGTAAAGATTTTAGTTTCCAGGATACCTACAGAATTTCTGCAGGTGGATGGTATCTTCCTAACTATAACAACTTCAGAAACTACTTCTCAAGAGTAATCTACAGATATGGAGCTTTCTATGAAAGAGGAAATCTGAATCTGGAGGGAAACAGTATTAACAAATTCGGTATTTCTGCCGGAGTAATGTTACCATTCAAGAATAGTAGTATTACAAGAATGAGTGGTCTTGAAATCGGATTAGAAGTTGGTAAAAGAGGAACTCTTCAAAACAACCTGATCAACCAGAATTTCGTCAACCTGAGAATCGGCTTTAATTTTGCCGATAAGTGGTTCAGAAAGACACTTTATAACTAAAATGAGCTTTTCAAAAAAAATATCATATAAAAATATAGCATGCCTTTTTAGTTGTGCTATATTTTTTATACTGACATCCTGTGAGGAGGATCTTACCAAAAGAAATGGCAGCCAAAGCAAAAATTTCCCTTCACAGATCATTAACAATGCCAATATTATACAGCGAGACTCCGGCTTTGTTACATTAAAAGCAAAGGCACCCATCATTGAAAAATACGAATTGATTGACAGTCCGTATGTAGTAGCCAGAAAAGGAATTGATATTGAGTTTTTTGATAAAAAGAAGCCCAAAGTTCCCGGACGAATTACCGCTAAATATGCCCGAATTTTTGAGTATAAAAAATTCTACGAAGCTAAAGGTGATGTAAGAATAAAAACCAATGAAGGGCAGAGGTTTGCCATGCAGAGTATTTACTGGGATCAGAAGAAAAACAGAATCTACACCAAAGACACGGTTTATGTTACCATGGAAGACGGTTCTACACTGGTAGGTGCCAATGGGATGACTGCCAAAGATGATTTTTCCGAATACACTTTCTATAACAACTCCGGAGATTTCAGTTCCAAAAGAATTTCTGAAAACAAAAAATAAATCCAAAAAGAATGAAAGCTGTGGCTATTGGACTGATGTCTGGGACAAGTCTGGATGGTTTGGATATCTGTCTTGTTGAATTTGAAAAGCAGAACACGTGGACCTTTCAAATCCTGAAAGCCGAGACTCTCTCCTATTCTGAGAATTGGGAAAACCAACTTAGAAACTCCATTCATCTTTCTTCTGAAAATTTATTGGAACTGCATTCAGCGTATGGCTTTTATCTTGGACAACAGGTTAAAAAGTTTATTCATCAACATCGGCTTGAAAATATCGATCTTATTGCCTCTCACGGACATACAGTTTTTCATCAGCCTCAAAAAAAATTCACATTACAAATCGGCGATGGCAGAGCCATTAAACTGGAAACCGGACTTCCTGTTATCTATGATTTCCGAAGCCAGGACGTATTGATGAATGGAAACGGAGCACCATTGGTTCCTATAGGCGATGAATTACTTTTCTCCGGATACAGCGCTTGTCTGAATCTGGGCGGATTTTCCAATATTTCTTTACGTTCAGAAGGAAAAAGAATCGCTTTTGATATCGCCCCGGTAAATATTGTTTTGAACCATTTGGCTCAACAGCTTCATAAAAATTTTGATGAAAACGGAGCACTGGCAGCAAAAGGAAAAATAGATGAAACTCTACTGAATCAACTTAACGTCCTGGATTTCTATCAGATTTCGCATCCAAAATCCCTGGGAATAGAATGGTGCCATCAACATATATTTCCACTTCTTGAAAATATTGAAACATTGGATGCACTGGCTACTTTTACAGAACATGCTGCGCAGCAGATTGCCAATGTCATCAATCAATATAGTATAAAAGACATCCTTATCACTGGTGGAGGTGCTTACAATACCTTTTTAATTGAAAAAATAAGAGCGAAAACAAAGGCAGAAGTGATCATCCCTGAAAAAGAGATCATCGATTATAAAGAGGCACTGATTTTTGCCTTCATGGGCGTTTTAAAAATGAATAATGAAATCAATGTGCTTTCTTCTGCAACAGGAAGTACAGCTGATCATTGTTCGGGAGTTATTGCTTAGATATTTGGTCATGTTTCAAATATGTTGCTTTCCATTATTAATAGACTTTGACAAAGAAAATTATAAATAATTGACTTATGCTTTAATTAATACTAGAGATTAATGATTAACAAAACCTTTCTTATTGAGAACCCTTCGGCAGCTCAGGGTGACAGGTCGAATACCAACCGAAATTTTTAAGCGTTGTCAGGCTGAGCCTTTCGAAGCTATTATTAATAAAAGGAATAGGTTAATAAATAATTGAAAAGCAGTTAATCTAAATGGTTACCTGTTTTACTTTTATCAACTTTTACTTTAAAAAACAAAAAAACCTTCATTTCTGAAGGTTTTTATTATTTATAAGCTTCGATTTTATCGGTAAGCGTATTGATAAAGTTCTGTAACGGTTTCTCTACCATCATTTTGATAAATGGATTGAATTTCCCTTCAAATAACATCTGAACCTCAGTCTGGTTTTCGCTGATCGGGTTTAATGTGGCTGTTAATGAGAAATCCAGACTTGAACTTGCAGATCTTAAAACAGCTTTGTGATCATCCACCTCATCAATTTTTAATGCGATTTCAGGCATTCCCTGTAATCCAAATTTGAATCCGTTATCTCTTGTTTCAAATTTCTGAAGACCATCCGGCATAAAATCTTTATAATTTTCAGGAGATTTCAGCAACTCTGTAAGTTCTTTAGATGATTTATTGACAATAATCTTTCGTCCTTCTAAATTCATTTTTTATTTTTGTATTTAAATTCTTAACTATTACAAATGTATAAAGTTTTTGTCAACGAAAAAAAATTATTACTATCTAAGCATCCTGAAGATCTTGAAAAAAAGCTTGGGTATGAAAATTATACAACTTTAGAGATCGCTCTGGATCTTCTGGAGAATACTTCTGTGCAGGAACTGAACGTGTATGGAGAGAATTTGGAAGAAATCTGGCAGGAATTTCAAAAGCTGTTCAGAATTATAGAGGCTGCAGGAGGTCTTGTTAATAATCCTGAAGGCAAAATTCTTTTTATCAGAAGACTTGGCAAATGGGATCTTCCTAAGGGTAAGATGGAAAAAGGAGAATCCAGAGAAGAGTCTGCAGTACGGGAAATAGAAGAAGAAACAGGTTTGAGTGATGTTGAGCTTGTAACATTCATCAATACGACCTATCATATTTATGTAGAAAGAAACGGGGAGAAAATATTAAAATGCACCCATTGGTTTGAAATGAACTTTGATGGCGAAGACACTTCCAAACCGCAGATAGAGGAAGGTATTACCGAAGTTGCCTGGAAAACGACATCAGAAATTGAAAATGAAGTTTTTCCCAGTACTTTCAAAAATATTAAACTTATTGTAAAAGAATTCTGGAATTTGAAGAAATAAATAATAAGGCTGGAAGCTGGAAGAGTGAAGCCGGAAGTTACTATCCGGCCAATTACTTCTTCAGGTGATTTTTAACAATGAAAGGTAGTGTTTCACTAACTGTGTAAGTTAAAAAGTTATTCTGGAAAATTTTGAGCCCTCATAGCTCAAAAAATTTTACGGAAATAACTTTTTATTA
>NZ_FTMT01000029.1:0-47406 GCF_900156015.1 Chryseobacterium sp. RU33C
TTCTCAACCAATTTATGCTTATTTTTGAAGAAAGGCTCAGATTATAAAATCCAAGCCCTGACTTTTTAACTTACACACTTTGTGGGATAGTGTCATATAAAATAATAAATGACCAGAACTTTAAGAGTTCTGGTCATTCATCAAACTAACCTTAATTTGTTTTCTTTCTCCATTCGGCTTTTACATCTTCTGCAGCATCTTTTGTTTTTTCCCAAGCCTCGTCCGCTTTATCTTTAATATCATCCCAAGTGTCGGAAATATTTGATTTTACTCTTTCCAGCCAATCTTCCTGTGTTGCTTCTTCATCACTATTTCTTTTTTCATTGATATAATCTCTGGCTTTATCTGCTAAGTCATTCACTTTCCACTTTGCATCATTTGCTGCATTTTTTAAAGTGTTTTCTGTTTCGTTTACCGCTTTTTCCGCTTTGTTGTAATCTGAATTATTCATAATATAATATTTAAGTATTTGGTATATAAATAAACAACCTTCATGCCTAAAAAATACATACTATGTTAAAATATTCCCAAAATTGAAATTTGTAGAATTTTTTAAGTGAGAATTTTATTTTTGCTTTCCACTGAGTCTTCTAATCATTCCTTTGAAGATAAATCCATGGAATGGCAGTACCATCAGCCAATACAACCTTCCCCAAACACCTTTTGGCCGAAAGACAGCTTTTTGCCAGATTTTATTTCTGTAAATTTTAAACATCAGCCATGCTTCTCCCGGAAGTTTCATCTCCGCCAATAAGATGAGTTTTCCTTCTTTACGGTTGGCATACAGTACTCTCCAGAAGTCCAGTGCATCACCTTCTATAAGATCTGTAGGATGCCTGCGCCCCCTTCTCAATCCCGGGCCGCCAACCATTTTATCAAATAATCCTCTTATTTTCCAAAGACTCTGCCCGTACCATCCATGAGTTCCTCCTAACTCAAAAACACGATCCATACAAGCTTCCCTATCATCATATTCTTCACTTCTGAGGTCTGTAAAACAACCATATTTCGGTACGTCCTGATATTGTTTTAATGTTGAATCATTACGGCTGCTGATAAAACTGTCTTTCCAGCTGGATATAATTTCATTGGCCTGAATTTTTGCAAGAGTCCGTTTCAGTGCTGTATCGTACGAAAACGGCTGAATGCCGGTAATTAATTTAATTTCAGTAAGACTTTCAGGACGGCAGACCACTTCTATTTTCATGCTCCCAACCAGTGCTTTTGCCAGATTATAAGAAGTTGAAGTAATAAAATAGAGCCAGTAGGAAGATAATCTGGGGGTCATTACGGGCAGTATAAAAATAGTTCTTTTAAGACCTCTTACTTTTGCAAACTGTAACAACATCTCTTTATAGGTTAGCACATCATCACATCCAATGTCAAAGTTTTTCTGATAAGCATTTTCTTTAAAGAGTACAAAAATCAGAAAATCCAGAACGTTGGCAATACCTATCGGCTGACATCTGGTATACAGCCACTTAGGAGCTACCATGACGGGCAGCTTTTCAACAAGATCTCTGATGATCTCAAACGAAGCACTTCCTGATCCAATGATAATTCCTGCACGCAGAACGGTTGCGGGAACCCTGCACTCCATAAGGATTTTTTCAACTTCATACCTGGAGTTCAGATGCTTTGAAAGTTCTTTTTCATTCACCAGCCCTGAAAGATACACAATATGTTTACATTGTGTTTTTTCTATATAACCAGAAAAATTAGAGGCACATTTTTTTTCTGAATCTTCATAATCAGCAGAATTGCTCATAGAATGCATCAGATAATAAGCACCCGCAATATCTTCAGGAATATTTTTAAGTGTTTCCGGCTTGAGAAAATCAACTTCAATGACTTCAATAAGCTGTTCATCGATATCCATGTTTCTGGTAAAACGACTAACGTCTCTACAGCAACAGACTACTTTATATCCCTGTGCAGCAATTACACTGATCATTCTTTTACCAATATAGCCGGTAGCTCCTGTAAGCAGTATTTTTTCCATAATTATTGGATTTCACAGGTTTATATCATTGTGTCTGCCTGATGGTTATTATATTTTTTCCAAGAGATGACCAAAATAGTCCTTTTTTTTAACAAGATAACCTTCATTAACTTCATTGGGATCTATTTCTAGGGGAATTCTGCTATTGAGTATCATTTCACTGTTCTCTATTGATTTAATCTTATCAGGATTATTCGTTAAGAGATTAATTTTTCTGATGCTCAGCAGATTCAGCATTTCCACGGCCACATCAAAGTTCCTTGCATCAGCGGGAAGACCCAGCTTGAGATTAGCCTCAACGGTATCCAGCCCCTGCTCCTGAAGAGCATACGCTTTGAGCTTATTAATAATTCCGATATTTCTACCTTCCTGGCGGAGATAGATAATGACGCCTCCGTTTTCAGACATATATTTCATTGCGGCATCAAGCTGCTGCCCGCATTCACATTTTTTAGAATGGAAAACCTCTCCGGTAATGCATTCTGAATGAAAACGTACATTAACTGTCTTATCAAAATCTGTATTTTCTGCTACCAGAACCAAATTTGGACTCCAGTCTTCTTCATGTTCTGAAAATGCATAAACTGTGAATAGTCCATAATCAGTAGGTATTTTTGATTGAGCTTGTATTTTGAGCATAGGTTTAGAGTTTAAAATTAAAGCTTTATTTGTCAAAAGGATTTTTTTTATTCTGTTTCACCCAGATGAGCTTAGAGGTATCATAGCCAATTTCCTGAGCTTTGGAAATAAAATTCTTTTTTATATTTTCCGGGATGGTTTTTTCACGGGAAAGAATCCAGAGATAGTCTAAATTTTTCCCTGCAACCAGGGCATACTTGTATTCTTCCAGGGCAACTACATTATAACCGGCATAAAAAGGCCCGAAAAAACTGACCTTCAAAGCAGCCACATTTTTTTCTCCTCTGAATTTAGCAGTACCATTGGCAGAAACCCATTTGTTCTTTTTAAAATTATATCCGCTGTTGACCACGTTTACATTTCCGTCTGCATTAAGGCTGTACTGAGCGATTGCATTATCAAGGTCTTTTTCAAAGCGATAATCGAATCTGGCAATTTCATACCATGTTCCTAAATATCTGTTGACATCAAACTGGCTCACAGGCTGTGCTTTTTCAGGCATGGAAGAACAGGATGAAAAAATGTTTAGAAGCCCAAAGCTTAATAGTAATGTAAGAATGATTTTATTTTTCATTTTTAGTTATTTTTTTAAAGAAATAAATATTTAATAAAAACTGACTGTAACCATAAACAGCATCTTCAACAGGAATGGTTCCTATTCTGATGCCTAAAAAGTCATCAGGATTGTAGTTTACAACTGGAGACGGAATAAAAGATCCTGTCAGGATTCCATTCACTGCAAAAAATCCGGGCATTAATAGCAGGTATACAAAGCTGGCCTTTCCTATCCATTCTTTTTTAACAATAAAATGCAGATAGCAAAGCGTGAATAGGGTTACAATTACCGTAAGTAAAGTATAAATTCTGTTATAATAAAGAAACCCTGTTACACTGAGAACAATGACGGAGGTAAATACAATGAGATTATTAAAAGCATTAGCCCCATTCATATTAAAAAATTTCTCCAGGCAGTAATAGGTAAAAACACAAGAAAAAGGAATACAATAAAAGAACAGCCATTCTTCAAGAGGAAGCCCTGATATCTTAATTCCTAATGTATAATTAAGATTAAACCACCATACTCCTTTTGCGGTGAACCATATATCCCAGATAATAAAGGGAACTGCAACGATTGTAGATGACAACAGAAACTTTCCAAAAAGCTTGTTAAATTGTATCCTCCTGTCAAAAGAGGCTAAAAAGCAGATGATGACAGTGAAAAAATTAATCAGTATGTAAGTATAAGGCATCATTTTTTATTGAAATACATTTTAAAATATTTAACAGGAATCCACAGAAATCCGAAGCACTCTCCCTCTTCTTTACCCAAATGTTTGTGATGCTGCTTATGAGCCCGTCTTATGGCAAGGAAATAGGGATTTTTGGTTTTTGTAAACATTTTTACTCTTTGATGGATAAATATATCATGCACAAAGAAGTAAGCCATTCCGTAAAGACTAATTCCGAGACCAATAAAAAACCAGTAACTGAATTCCTGCTTTACGCCTAAATACAATAAGGCAATAGCGGGACTTGCAAAAATGAAAAAAAACAGATCATTCCTTTCAAGTTTTCCGTTATGGCTGTGATCATGATGATCACGATGCAGACTCCAAAGAAAACCATGCATAATATATTTATGAATAAGCCACGTAGCCCCTTCCATAGAAATAAAAACAAGCAAAACAACCAGAAAATTCATGTCAATTGTGTTTGTGGTTAAAAAGTTCATTCAATACTTTGTATCTGAAATCGAAAATACCTCTGAGCTTTTCTTTAACAAATAAACTATGAGCTATCCTTCCAAAAATCCCTAATGGAAGTTCATAATATACAGTATCTTTCATTAATACACCATTCTCATCTGGAATGAACTCATGTAAATGATTCCAGTATTTATAAGGTCCTTCTTTCTGAAAGTCTGTAAAATTTCTGCCTTCTTTTACCTGACTGATAATCGTTTTCCATTTCATTGGAATTCCCAATACAGGAGATACGGTATAATCTATTTCCATGCCTTCAAAAATAGATCCGTCCTGTATATCTGAAAGAACCACAAAATTCATGCTTTTAGGTGTTATTTCGGATAAATTATGAGGAGAGGAAAAGAATTTCCATGCTGTCTCAATATCACAGTTCAAATGCTGTTCTCTGTATAATCTGTACATCGTTATTTTTTATTGATTTATAAATTCTAAAAACATTCTTCTAAACAAAGGAGCTATCAGAAATAAGCAGATTTGTATCTTATATAGCTTTTGAATGCTACCAATAATTTCTGTGAATTGGCAATCCTGATTCTTTGCTGCAGAATATTCTGCGAACTTGTTTTCTTTATTTTTTCAAATAATGACAGATAGTACCTGTATGCGAGATATACTCCAAAAACGGAAGACCCGGGCAGCTTCTTAATTCCCTGCAGGGCTTCTTTGAATTCTTCTTCAATTTCTTTTTCAATCTGAGCTTTAACGGTATTATCAAACACAGACATATTCAATGATGGAAAATACGTTCTGCCCAAAATCTGGTAATCATCTTTCAGATCACGTAAAAAATTCACCTTTTGAAAAGCTGACCCCAGCTTCATGGCGAATGGTTTAAGCTTTTCAAATTGCTGTTTATCACCTCCTGTAAATATCTGCAGACACATAAGACCTACCACTTCGGCAGAGCCGTAGATATATTCATTATAGAGATCAGAATTGTAATCTATTTTCTGCAGATCCATTTCCATGCTGTGTAAAAACTGATTGATAAGCTGGATATCAATATCATATTGGCGAACTGTTTCCTGGAATGAGTTCAGGATAGGATTGATTGAAATGCCGTCTTCCAATGCATCATAGGTTTCAGCTTTTAACCTTTTCAACAGCTTTTCTTTATCATAGCCATGAAAACTGTCAACAATTTCATCTGCAAGACGTACATAACCATAAATGGCGTAAATAGCAGATCTGATGGATGGTTTTAATGCTAATATTCCTAATGAAAAACTGGTACTGTATTTCCGTGTAGTATACTTGCTTACCTCACAAGACAACTCATCAAACAATTTTTTCATATTAATTTAGTTTTAGTTTATTAACTTCAGATGCTACAATTTTTCCCGAAATAACTGATGGTGGTACTCCGGGACCCGGGACAGTTAACTGCCCCGTATAAAAGAGATTACTGATATTTCTGTTCCTTATTTTAGGTTTTAACACCGCTGTTTGGGATAAAATATTGGATAAGCCATAGGCATTTCCCTGATAAGCGTTATAATCTGCAATAAAATCACTTACACAGTAGCTCTTTTTATATTCAATCCTTGATGCCAGATCGCTTTCTCCGGTATGCTTTTCAATTCTTTCAAGCATATTCATCAAATATTTTTCCCTGAGAGATTCTTCATCATGTATTCCCGGCGCCAGAGGCAGAAGCAAGAAAAGGTTTTCACAATCTTCAGGAGCTACTCCCGGATCTGTTTTTGAAGGACAGCATGTATAAAAAAGCGGTTTTGAAGGCCATTTTTTATTTTTATAAATACAATTTATATGATCGTCCAGTTCATTTTCAAAGAAAAGAGTATGGTGTTTCAAATGGGGAATTTTTCCTTTGATTCCCAGATAATAAATTAAGCATGAAGGAGCAAAGGTTTTTGATTCCCAATAGGCATTATTATAATTCCTGAGGGATTTAGGAATTAATGTTTCCGTATGATGATAATCTGATGAAGCGATGACTGCATCAAATTCATAATCTTTACCATTTACTTTTATTGAGGAAATCTTTCCGTTTTGAGTATAAAGTTTCTGAACCTCATGATTAAAATGAAAAGTTACCCCCTGTTTTTCTGCTACTTTTTTCATGGCCAAAACAAGCTGATAAAAGCCTCCCATCGGGTATTTCGTTCCTAAAACATAGCCTCCGTAATTCATAAGACTGTAAAGAGCAGGAATATTTTGCGGGGAAGCTCCCAGAAAAATAACAGGAAACTCCATCAGAGACCTTAATTTTTCATCAGAAAAATACCCTGATACATATTTTCGGAAGTTACTCAGAAGATCAAGCCTGAGGGCACTGCCGGCAATTTTTAAAGAAGCAAACTCCAGCCAGCTGTAACAAGGTTTGTTAACAAATTCCTTCATTCCCACTTCATATTTAAATTTTGCTGATTGCATAAATTTATCATACTTAACAGCTGCTCCCGGCTCTATCTTTTCGAACAGCTCGCGGATTTCATCATTTTTCTCAGGAACTGAAATTTTCTCTTTTGAAAAAACCATCTCAAACTGAGGGTCTAAAGAAACCAGTTGAAAAAAATCAGAAACTTTATAATTGAAATCAGCGAAAAAACTTTCAATAATATCAGGCATCCAATACCAGCTGGGTCCCATATCAAAGATATATCCTTCATTTGTTTCAAATTGTCTCGCCCGGCCGCCGGGCTGATTATGCTTTTCAAATACATGTACTTCATTTCCTGATTTTGCAGCATATGCAGCCGCCGAAAGTCCGGAAAATCCTGAACCTATAACCGCGATCTTTTTCTTTGAATTTCCAGTATCCATTGTTATTTAATTAATAGTTTTACAGAGCTTTTAAGACTGACTGAGCTTAGTTAAGTTTTTTACAGGCAATATCAATCAGATCCTTTGTTTCCAGATTCATTCTGTACACAGAATAGTGAAATTCGTCCAGTTTAGACAGGATAGAAATGAGCAGCATTCTCTCTGATTGATTTAAATTTCCTGTTACTAACCGAGAAGCTTTTCGAATTTCATCCATGTGATTATTCAATATTATCAATCCTTGTTCGGTGATCTGAATTTGCTTTATTCTTTTATCTTTTTGAGAGGCAACCTGCTCTACCCAGCCATTACTTATTAAGCGATTAATAACAAGGATCCCTGAAGATTTTTCATGTACATTATACCTTATCAATTCCATCTTTGACATTGGTCCCATTGTTTTCAGGCTTATGAGGTATATAAAATCATCCTGGCTTGAGAAAACTGAATTATTCATTGCAGAACGGGAGTAGGATTTTGCATACCTGCTCATTCTTATTAATAATGTATTGATGACACTATCAGAACTTCTTCCCAGTTCTCTTCCTATCCAATCCGGATCTTGTATCTCAGAATTCGTTTTTTGAGAAGCCTTGATCCATTCTGTAAAACCATGAAGATCATTGCTATAGATAGCTTTTTCTTCATTTTCTTCTACAAATTGCTGAACAATTTCTACAACTGATTTTATTAGATCAAAATTCATAGCAAACAAATTAGCACACAAATATACTTAAAAAATGAGATAAAGTACATTAATATACTTTTTTTAATCAAGTAAAAGTATAAAATACTGTTTTTTAATATATTAATTTAAAAATAAACAAAAAAAATGAGTAAATATTAAAGTGTATAAATATACTTTAATATAAAAATGGAAAGATTATTAAACTATTTATGGTTGAAAATATATCTTAAAAATCATTCTTGTCTGATTAAATTAAAGCATTATTAACAGATCGCTCCTCCGGAGCTTTATTTTTTACGGGACTTCGTTTTTTCTACTAACAGCAGATCCTGATGGGATCAAATCCAGTTCTTATGAGAACTGACTGTTAATAGAAAGTATTTGTTCTAAAATTACAGCTTCGGGGGAGCGGCCTGTTAATTCATACCGTAAATATTGATATTTTAAATGTATTTATACTTTTTATCGGACAGTAATTCTTAAAAATATATAAAACACTCAGTAGTTTAAACTATTCCGGTGAATAATTTGTAATTTTATGATTTAAGCTAAGGCCCTATAGTTCAATGGATAGAATAGAAGTTTCCTAAACTTTAGATCCAGGTTCGATTCCTAGTGGGGCTGCAAATCAAAAGCCTCAGCCATTAAAACTAAAAAACCTCCCGATTCATCGGAAGGTTATACTGTAATTTGTCAGAAATATGAAATTTTCAATGCCCAAATATAATCAAGTGTCTACATCATCGAATATGATCTCAGTCATATCGTAAAAACTATTTCTAATTTAATAAATTGCAGGTAAACAATACCTGAATTTCATCCCTTATTTTATGAAAATGTTTGATTTATAGCAAAGCAAGTTAGAGAATATAATTGCTTAAGTAGAGTGATGTCAGACTTTTTTATTTACCTTTACACAAAGTGAAAACTAAAAACATCAGTTACTTTTCCTTCACGATTCAATTTTTATCAAATTTAATTGTACATTTGTTTTCCAATTATGCAAAAATTTCTCAGAGTCTTTTTTGTCTTTTCTTTACTCCTGATATTTATTTCAAATGTCAGTGGTGTTACCACATGTCTTGATCACCACAGGCACGCCAAAAGTAAAGTAATTTATAAAAAGGATTCAAAAGAAGAGAAAATTCCTACCTTTTCACAGGACGACGAATGTCAGTGTGTACTTCATATGCATATGGCCAATATTCTTCTCCCTGAACCTTTGAATTTAGATTTTTCCATTAACGCGAGCAATGATGATGAAATGCCACAACCCAAAGCCATTTCATATCGTTGTCTTCTGGACTTTTTCAGCTCCAGAGCTCCCCCAGCCGTATTCTCTGTGGCAGCATAATCTATGCTGTCTTAATATTTTGTTTACAGATTTTATTGTCTGTACTGTAATTCCGTGGATACCTAAGTCTTAATATTCTTAAGGATATCCTTTTATTAATGGGCACATTCACTGCCCGTACATCCCTGTTCATGATTACCAGTAATTTTAATTATTTGGGAATATTTCATTGCATTTCCCTAAATCCTGTGAAACTTTTCAGTGTAAGTTTCATCATATCAGCATCATTTCTGCATGCTCAATCCAGTTCTGAAGATTCATTATCTACAGTAGTTCAAACCGTTGAAGTTATCGGAAGAAAATCCAAAGATTATACTTCCGACTATTCTTTTGCCGCCACTAAAATTGCGATGAAAAACAAAGAACTACCATTAACACTTAATACCGTTACCAAAGAACTGATCACCGACCGTCAGGCTTTTCAGCTTGGAGAGGTCATGAAAAATGTAAACGGAGTTTCTCCTTCCAGCTACTATAATCAATACAACATCCGCGGGATCAGCCAGAATGAGGAAGGCCAGATCATCAATGGAATGCGGACAAGACAATATTATTTTTTACAGCCTATGACTTCCAATATAGAACGTGTGGAGGTTTTTAAAGGTCCGGCAAGTATTACCATGTCCAGCGTAGATCCCGGAGGAACGATCAATATGGTTACCAAAAAGCCATTGTCAAACCCTCGTCACGAAATTAGTTTATCGGGAGGTAGTTTTGAAACTTATCGTATCACTACAGATCTTACAGGTCCTTTAAATAAGAGCAAAACCTTATTATATCGTTTCAACGGCGCGTATCAGAATGCTCATTCATTCAGAGATCATGTCAAGAACAGCGGTATTCTGATCTCACCTTCTATCACTTTTGTTCCAAATGAAAAAACATCCGTGAATGTGGAAATGATTTTCAATGATCTTCATGGAAATCTGGATCGTGGACAGCCTATTTTCGGGGCTGTCGCAGGAAAAACAGATTTGTACAGCACTCCGAGGTCTTTGAATCTGGGGGCTCCTGATGATTTTTTTAAAACCAGAGAGCTCATAATAATGGGAACTGTTGCCCATCATTTTAACCAATCCATCAGTTTTAATGCTTCTTATATGAAGCAATACTGGAGAGAAAACCTGCAAGAACACAGAACAACTAACTCTTTTGTGCCTGATATGGATAATAAACCGGTTTCCAGCCTTGCTATGATGCAGTTTGTGCAGAGAAAACAAAACTGGGCAACAGATAACATTAATGCTTATTTTAATTTTAAATTCAAAACCGGTTCTGTTCTGCATCAGGCCTTGATAGGCTATGATAACCAGATCTGGGAAAAACGTAAAGGCGGACAACAAAATGCTGCAAGAGGTTTTCTTTTGAAAAACGGTTCTATTGCTTCTTCTTATAATCCTTTAAAAGCTTCAGAATATCAAACCGTAAATTATAATGGAACAATCATTCCTAAGCCTAATGTTACGCCATTTGATCTGAATCCGGGTGCTGCCAACTATCAGGGTGCTGATTTTAATACGCTTAATATAATCACACCTTTAACTTCCGCTCTTACGACTACCCATGCAGCTTATTTCCAGCATCTTTTTACCTG
Organism: Chryseobacterium sp. RU33C; assembly: GCF_900156015.1. Taxonomy (NCBI): domain Bacteria; kingdom Pseudomonadati; phylum Bacteroidota; class Flavobacteriia; order Flavobacteriales; family Weeksellaceae; genus Chryseobacterium; species Chryseobacterium sp. RU33C. The sequence continues at coordinate 10,831 of NZ_FTMT01000029.1, forward strand.
GAAAAAGTTTACAATATTATCGGGAATCCGTCAGGAATGGTTTCAGGATATCACCAATTTCAAAGAAACCAATGAGACCTCTTTTAATAATAACAAACTTCTTTACAGATTCGGGATCACCTATCGTTTAACCGATAATATCAATGTCTACGGAACGTATCTTACAGGCTATCAGCCCCAGTCCAATACGGTAACATTGATGCCTAATACTTCAAGTCTTACAGGATCTGCAGCAAGATTTAAACCTTTAACTTCTGATCTTAAAGAACTGGGAATCAAAGCACAGCTTTTTGGCAGGATTTCATTGAATCTTGCAGTGTATGAAATCTACCAGAAAAATATTTTAATCAATGCCAATAATCCTTCAGAACCTGATGAGCTTGTACAGCGCGGGGCAGACCGAAGCCGCGGATTTGAAGCAGAATTTTCCGGTCATATTCTTCCTCAGTGGCATATTTACGGAGGCTACAGCTATATTGATGCTAAAATACTGGATGATACAAACAGTGATCTCGTGGGAAAAAGCAAAGAAAACACTTCTAAAAATTCGGTGAATATCTGGACACGTTACAATTTTTCAACTATAGAATTCCTGAAAGACTTTGGAATCGGTGCCGGAATGCTTTATCAGAGTTCTAAAGTTCCATGGTTCACAAGAAGTTTTGAACTTCCTGCCTATACTACAATAGATGCTGCTTTATATTATACTCCCAAAAAAACAGTCCAGCTCTCTTTTAATCTGAATAATATCACGAACAAAGTATACTGGATTGGGGCTCAGAACTACTTAAGATTATTTCCGGGAACTCCAAGGAATTATTTACTAACTGCTACTTATAAATTTTAAATTATGGCTATTTCAAACTTACAACTGATGGTGAGAAAAACCTGGCAGGATTTGTTTAAAGGAAAACAGAATCTGCTCACCACTATTGCTGTAATCCTGTTCTGTATGCTGAGTATTGGCATAGGATATACAAAATACACGGACTCTTTTTCAAAAATAAAAGAATACAGGAAAGCAGTCAGGGAAAGCTGGGAACACAGACCTGATAAGCATCCGCACCGTATGGCTCATTATGGTTATCTGGTTTTCAGAATCGGGCATCCTTTGAATATTTTTGATAACGGACTGGATGATTATCTGGGAAATGTCATATTTCTGGAAGCCCATAAACAGAATACTGCCAACCTTTCGGAAGCGGGAAGTTCGGGTACTTTGGTCAGATTCGGGGCATTTAGCAGTGCATTTATTTTGCAGAGCATTGTTCCACTGATTATACTTTTTTTAGGATTTGGATTAATTGTACAGGAACGTGAGAATGCCACTTTAAAGATCATCAGTGTGCAGGGAGCTTCCGGAAGGGATATTATCTGGGGGAAAATTCTTGGACTCTGGCTGTTTTCTCTTTGTTTTCTGATTCCGGTTATTCCTGTTGTTTTCATGGCTGCATTAATGTCAGAAACTACAAATTCTACGGATATTCTATTACGCTTATCATTTATCCTGCCTGCTTATATGATCTATTATTTTTTTATCTGTACGTTGACCGTTGTGGTTTCCGCGAACAGTAAAAATACCTCATCAGCGTTGATCAGCCTTATTGGTTTCTGGCTTCTTTTCATAATCGTTTTGCCTAAAGGAATTCAGTTTGCAGCACAGAATATATATCCGGCTCCTTCCCGTATTGCTTTTGAAACCACTCTGGAAAAGGATATTCTAAAATCGGGAGACAGTCATAATCCGGATGATCCGCATTTCAAAAAGATCAAAGATTCTTTACTGGCAAGGTATCAAGTGAAAACAACCAATGAACTTCCTTTCAATTACGGAGGATTCGTCATGAAGGAAGGAGAAAAAATAAGTTCACAGATTTATATCAGACATCAAAAGGAATTGCAGACCATTTACAACAAACAGCAAAGTCTGACAGATTTTTCAGGACTGATTAATCCTGCGATTGCTATTAAAAACTTCTCCATGATTGCTACAGGTACAGATTTCTTTTCTTATAACCAGTTTCAGGAACAGGCAGAAGAGTATCGTTATCAGATGGCCCAGCATCTAAATGATTTACAAATTGAGCAGATCAGCAATATTAAACCGGAAAACGGCGGACCGCCTGCTGTCATCGACAAACATAACTGGGAAAAGTTTCCGGACTTTCAATACCGGTATACTTCTGTTTTGAACAGTATGAAACAACAGCCAGTACCCGCAGCGGCATTAGTTTTATGGATGGCTGTCTGCATTATTGCAATTGAACTCAGTGGAAGAAAATTAAAATTAATCTAAATGAACCGTTATTTATATACCCAATTTTACCGTAACAAAGCCTATATCATTGCACTGCTGTTTTTATTGATAGCCGGACTGATGGCTATTTATACCGGAAAAAAATTTCTGGACAGAAACGAAGATATCATCTCCAAAAGCGGAACATTTCAGAAAGAAAGTATAGAAAGAAACACAAAATTTCATAAAGATGATCTGGGACTGGTGCTTTATTATATTAAATTCAATCTGGTGAATGAAACGCCCAAACTGGCAGCTTTAAATATCGGAATGCGTGATTTAAATCCCTCTATTCAAGGGGTTACCATCAGGAATCTTGAAGAACAGCGTTATAATGCGGATTTTTATAATCCCGCCAATGCAGCAGTTGGAAATTTTGACTTTAGTTTCGTTGTTGTTTTCCTTTTTCCACTGGTAATTGTGGCATTCTGCTATAACCTGATTTCTGAGGAAGAAGAAAAAGGAACCTGGAAGCTGCTTTCGGTTCAGAGCAATAATTTACAAAAGCTTCTGGATCATAAGATGTTCATACGTCTTTTGGCTGTGACAGTTGTTTATCTTGCATTAATTATCATCGCTTCGGTATGGATTAAAATACCTTTAGATTTCTATTATATCGCTTTTATCATCAGCGGCTGGCTTTATATTTTATTCTGGTTTGCCCTTTGCAGATGGATTATTTCCTTTCGGAAATCATCAGCTCAGAATGCATTAATTCTCCTGACTGTATGGGTAGGAATCAATTTCATTATCCCGATGAGCAGTAATATCCTGATACAGAAGCTCTATCCCGTTCATGAATCCCTTAAAGCAGTGATGGAACAGAGAGAAGGCTATCATAATAAATGGGATGAGGCTAAGCAGCCAACCATGGAAAAATTCTACAAAGCCTATCCCCAATACAGAAATTTCACCGTGGAAGAAAATGCTGCATTCACCTGGACCTGGTATTATGCCATGCAGCATATGGGAGATCTTGAATCTGCGAAATCATCGGAACAATACACAGAAAAAATGCAAAAGCGGAATCAGGCGGCAACTTATTTGGGTTATCTTCTTCCGAATCTTCATACCCAGCTTACAGAAAGTCATCTGGCGAAATCTGATATGCAGAATCATTTACAATATGCTGCATCACTCAAGAGATTTCATGAGCAAAAACGGCTGTTTTTCTACCCTCTTATCTTCTCCGGAAAGAATGCAGAGTCCATTAACTGGTCACAACAGACCATACAGGTATTCAGATTTTCTTCATCTGTTAAATGGATACAGATCATTCTTCCTTATCTCATCTTTATTGCTTTATTTATCATCCTTTCACAATACAAATTCAGAAAACTATGTTAAAAACGGTCAACCTACATAAAAAATACAACGATTTTACAGCGCTCCATTCTCTTAATCTGGAAATAAAGAGAGGAGAAATTTTTGCGTTACTCGGGCAAAACGGAGCGGGCAAAAGCACAACTATTAATATCCTTCTGGGACTCATTAAAGCTACTTCCGGAGATGCGTTTATTAATACTGTTTCGGTGCAGGAGGAACCTCAGAAAATAAAAAAACATCTCGCTTATATTCCTGAAACCGTTCTTTTATACCCTAACCTTACCGGAATAGAAAACCTTGATTTCTTCTCTAAAATTGCAGGTTTTGATTATCAGAAGGATGAATTATCCGCATTACTCAAACGAACAGGATTACAGGAAACCGCCCATCAAAAAGCATTGGGAGGATATTCAAAAGGAATGCGGCAAAAAGTAGGTATTGCCATAGCTCTGGCCAAAGATGCAAAAGTGCTTCTCCTGGATGAGCCTACCAGCGGACTGGATCCTATAGCAACAGCAGAGTTTACAGAAATTGTCCGTCAGCTGGGCAAAGAAGGCAGAACTGTTTTAATGGCAACCCATGACATCTTCAATGCTGTAAGTGTTGCTACCAACATCGGCATTATGAAACAGGGAGAACTCGTACAGAATTTACCTTCGAAGGAATTTACAGCAAAGGAATTACAGGAGCTGTACCTGAAAACAATCTGATGATTCCGTTACTTCGGTAAGTAACTTTTCATATTAAATATCAATTGGTTGATGCCCGGTGACAATTTGTTACCGGGCATTTTGTTTATCCTGATATTGATGTCAGTGCTTTCTTATACTCTGATAACACTCTTTCGCGGGCAAAAGCATGTTCTACTATTGGCTTAGGATATGCAGAGGTACCCCACTCCGAAATCCATTTTTTGATATACAGTAAATCTTTGTCAAATTTTTCCATCTGGGCGGTAGGATTAAAAACCCTGAAATAAGGTGCGGCATCACAGCCGGAGCCTGCGGCCCACTGCCAGTTTCCATTGTTTGCAGACAGATCGTAGTCGTTCAGTTTTAAGGCAAAATAAGCTTCCCCCCAACGCCAGTCGATCAGCAGATGTTTGCATAAAAAACTCGCAACAATCATTCGTACCCGGTTATGCATATAGCCCGTCTGATTCAGTTCTCTCATTCCGGCATCTACGATCGGATATCCTGTAGTTCCTTCACACCAGTGTTTAAACTCATCTTCATTATTCCGCCATTGGATATTGTCATATTGTATTTTAAAAGACTGAGAAACCACATGAGGGAAATGATATAGAATCTGCATAAAAAACTCACGCCAGATCAGCTCCGAAAGCCATACCGCATTATGCTTCAGGGCAAAATCCACGCATTTCCTGATACTGATGGTCCCAAAGCGTAAAGCAATTCCGAGTTGTGTGGTGTGCTGCTGCGCCGGATAATCACGAAATTGGTCATAATTATCTATAATGGAGGCATCCAGAAACGGCTTTTTACAATCAAAATCCGTTTTTTTGAAACCAATCTCTGTTAAAGTAAGAATCTCAGAATATTCCTGTGTAAAGAAATTTTTAAAATCCAATTCAACAGATTGATAATGTTCAGGAGTTAAGGCTTCCCGCCATTTCTTTGCAAAAGGGGTGTAAACCGTGTAGGGTGAACCATCTTTTTTAATAATCTGGTCTTTATCAAAAATCACCTGATCTTTATAAGCTTTAAAAGGAATATTCTTTTCTTTAAAAAAATAATAGATTTCTTTATCACGTTCAATCGCATGAGGTTCATAATCCCGGTTGCAAAAAACACCTTCAATAGTATATTCTTCGGATAATTTTCTGAATAGGTCTATCGGCTTACCATAATACGTATTGACTTTTGAGTGGTATTTTTTCAATGAAATATTGATGTTCTCCAAAGCCTGATGAATATAATCTACCCTTCGGTCTTCTTTATCCTGAAGCTTTTCAAGAATATCAGTATCAAATATAAATATGGGTACTACCGGTGCATCAGACTGCAGAGCGTGGTGAAGTCCTATATTGTCTTCCAATCTCAGATCACGCCTGAACCAGAAAATGGTGATTGTATCTTTCATAATAGCTTAATTCAAATTCATCGATCATTCCTGCTTTGGAATGACTCCATAACGAAGGATAAATATACAGATTTTAGCACATTAATATTTTTAACAATTAACATTATTCTACTTTATCATTACAGTTTATATGATGATATGAATTAAAATTTTCCGACATTTGCCCCAATTATAATAGAAGCTTAAGCATGGAAGAATTTGAAGTACCGGTAACCTACAAGGGTAAAGACATGATTTTCAATGGAAAGCTCGCTACATTTTCTTACGGATATAAGCTTTACGTAGATGTAAATGGAATTGAAGTTATTATTGAGCGTGATGATCACGGTGACTTAAGGGCTCTTCTGCCGGATGCCGCTTCAGAAAAAGATATAGACAAGGGGCTTATTGAAGCTATTATTGAAGTGTTTAAAGAGCTTCAGGTTTTATAATTCGTGCTGACCCAATGAGATTCCGATAAATTTGGCTTCTCTTCCTTTGGCTCTGATCATGATTTTCGTTTCCATTGCCGAAATCATACTATTGAAAAAAGAAATGCAGTGATAAGAATTAATGCTTTCATAACGGGTCTGATTTTATTGACTATCCCTTTAATTAATACTCGATATTAATGATTAACGAAGGTTTTCTTATTGATAGCCTTTCGACAAGCTCAGGGTGACAAACCGAATACCAATCGAAATTTTTAAGTGTTGTCAGGCTGGATCTGTCGAAGCTATTATTGCTAAAAGGGACAGGTCAAAAAATATGATAGATTTAACAATAAACAATGCAGAAAAGATTCATTATGACTTCCTGAATACTTTCATCTGCCCCGCCATTAGGGCCAGTAAAATTCCAAAGCAGGCAAAAAGACCGTAGGAATATCTAAGATCAAAGCTTTCTGCAATATACCCGATAAGAGGCGGCCCCATCAGAAATCCTAAAAACGAAATACTGGAGACAAATGACAAAGCAATGCTTGGAGCTACCGTGCTCACTTTTCCTACGGTACTGTAAACGGACGGCACGCTTAATGAACTTCCAAGGCCAATAATCATGAAAGCAATAATGCAGATCCACAGTTCCGGAAAGAAAACACTTAGAAAAAGACCTCCGCTCATCAATAAGCCACAACATTGCAGAACAATCTTTTTTCCATATTTCTCAATGATTTTATTTCCAATAAATCTGCCTAAAGTCATCATTAAGATAAAACTTGTATATCCCAGTATGACAAGATTTTCAGGTGCTTTAACTATTGTTTGAAAATACACCCCGCTCCAGTCGAACATTGCTCCTTCAATCGCCATACTCAGAAATCCTATAATTCCCAAGCCAAACAGTGTTGGATTCACAGCTTTGAATAGGGACCGGGTCTGCGGCTCCGCTTTATGGATGATATTGGTAAGGTTTCTTTTACTGTAGAACCAAAGGATTCCCACCAAAATGAAAATAACAGCAAAGTGGTAAAAAGTTCCCACTTGAAAATTAATCATCAGTAAACCGATTACTGCACCTGTAAGACCTGCAAAACACCAGGCTCCATGATACGAAGAGAGAAGCGTTCTTTTCGAGATAGATTCTATTTCAATAGCCTGCGTATTGATAGCAATATTGCACATGTTACCGGAAACTCCAAAGAAGAACAGAACAATGCCTAACGTCCAGTAAGAAGGGGACAGACCAATTAATAAAAGAAAAAAAGGATAGAGTAAAAAACATCTTTTAATAATCCCGCTGCTTCCGTAAATACTAATCAGTTTTCCGGCCAAAACCATTGTGGAAAGCTGTCCTATCGGCATAAGAAGCAAGAGTGTTCCCAGCTGTGCTTCATTGATGGAAAGAGCCGTTTTAATGATAGGAATCCGGCTCGCCCAAGAAGAAAAAACAAGCCCATGGGCAAAGAAAAGTAAAAAACAGGCTGCCGGCATTTTTGCATTAAAAGGTGCGCTCTCGTTCATTATATCAGGGTAATAAAAATTCCTTTTGCAAATTTAAACACGTTACGTCATTAAAATGTAGTTCATTTTTGTCATTTTTATGTTCCATTTTAACCAATAACATTAATACAGACTTTATCTGGTAGAAAATCACCTGATTTTTTGAACACCGGTATTCATTTTTTGTTAATTTCGAGGGATAAAAATAAATCATGAAAGAAAAATGGATTCCCTATCCTACTATTTTGGAAGGAAAAACAGTTGAATTAATTCCTCTTGAAAAACAGCATTTTGAAGAATTATACGCTGCCGCATCAGATAAAGAACTCTGGAAACTGATTCCTACAGACTGTTCAGAAGAGACAATGTTCTATAAAACCTATGAATTCGCCTTATCAGAAAGAGAAACCGGGAATCAGTACCCGTTTGTAATACGTCATAAAGAAACCGGAAAACTGATTGGTTCCACACGATTTTTTGAAATATTTCCTGCTGACAGAAAACTGGAAATCGGATGGACATGGATCACTAAAGAATTCTGGGGAACCGCTATCAACCTTGAATGCAAATTACTACTGCTCAGCTTCTGCTTTGATGTATTGAAAACAAACAGAGTACAGTTGAAAACGAAAGACGATAATTTCAGATCACGAAAAGCAATCGAGAAGATCGGCGGTGTATTTGAAGGCATTTTACGTAAAGACAAAGTTCTCAGCAATGGAAGTACAAGAAATGCAGCACATTACAGTATTTTAGATGATGAATGGACAACTGCAAAATGCAAGATTGAATCTTTGATCAAAGAAAAACAAAAGCAGGACAAAAACAATAAACAGACAAAAAATAAAACACCAGATATTTGAACCGGATGTTTTGTATTAATTGAAAGATTGCGTGTAACTCAGAAGTGTTTTATCTGTTTTGAAATAATTGGGCTGCTGCTTTTCCTAATCCTGTAGAAGCACCTCTTATAAAAATTGTTTTCATTTTTCTTGGTTTAAAATTACAGGATAAAGTTCAGCATCAGGACCCACACGGGAGTTGCCAAAATGGGGCAAGCTGTAGCCAAAACGGATGCTGAAATACATTTGTTTTTTGTAAGTTTGTCTCCATTTATTTTTATGGCAGAATATATTCTTGACAAGATCAATATCAGTACACTTTCCGTATATGACCTGCTGAAACATACCTCAGACAGCGCGTTTATCGGATTAACGGATTTCCGTGAAATCTATCCGGCTGCTATTGAAAACAACACAGGAATATTTACCAAACTGTCTTCATTACAGGATTTCCCGGCAGTTACCATCAGTAAAATAAACAGCACCCTGATTTGTTCCTGTACCTGCGACAATGAAAAGAACATGCTTTGTTCTCATCAGACAGAGGTCATTCACAGCATTATTGAGAATAAAAATTTCCGGTTGTTTTTTGATGAAGCACTCCGCAAAAAGACCTTTCTTACTAAAGCCAAAGGATATGGCCTGGAAAATGAACCGGATCTGGATCATTATTTTAAACTGGTATACAAGGATGATAAAATTGAAATACTGCCTAAGATCAAGGAAATGCTTCCTGTAGACGATGTAATGCTGACTAGGGAGCTTCTTCCTCAGTCTTCTTCCCAACTTGACCAGCTGGCCATGCTGGAAACAGGTAAAAAGATGATATTGGTTATCGGAAAGCACCGTTATTACAACCATATGACGTTTTCGCTGATGAAGGCAGAAATTACACAGACAGGAAAAATAAAAAATCCGGTTAGTCCCATAGATGCCCTTCAGCTGATATGGAAAGCGGAAAAGCCTGCAGACATTAAATTTTATACTGCCATTGCCTCCTTTCAGAATAATTATAATGAAGATTACAATCCGTCAGAACTGGAAGCTTTAAAACTTATTGTACAAAATCCTCTGAAACTGGAAGTCTATTATCACGACCGGGAAATTGCAGAAACAGTTTCTTCAAAATCACTTTTTCCGGTTGAATTAAATACTTTAGATGCGGAGGTTCAATTATCTGTATTTAAGAAAGATCCGTTTTTTGAAATTACCGGAGAATTGCTGTTTAATGATATTTCCATTCCTTTTAAAAATATTGTTCTCAGAAATGAGTATTTCGTCTATAACCGAAACATTTTCAGCTTTGTAGACGATCCGGACATGCTCAGAATTATCCGGTTCTTTAAGGCCAATAATGAAATTTTACTGGTTCATTCTTCAAAATATGAAGCGTTTATGCAGAACATCCTCTCTGTTATAGAAGAACGTATTCATATAAATTACAGTTATATACAGACCGCAACAAAAGTACAGCTTGAAGACAAGAATTATCAGACTGAAAAAGTCATTTATCTTCGCCAGCAGGAAAATTATATAGGAATTACTCCCGTCATGAAATACGGTGATGTAGAAGTTCCGGTGTATTCCAGGAAGCAGCTCTTCGATACGGATCAGAATGGAAATCCTTTTAAAATAGAAAGAAATGAATCAGCCGAAGCCCGTTTTACTTCATTGGTGATGCAGCAGCATCCTGATTTTGAAGAACAGATGGATGGCTATCAGTATTTTTACCTTCACAGGGATAAGTTTCTGGATAACAACTGGTTTCTTGACGCATTTGAAACCTGGAGAAATGAAGGAATTATCATACTTGGTTTTAATGAATTAAAAAACAATAAATTAAATCCTCATCGGGCAAAAATCAATATTCAGATTACCAGCGGACTGGATTGGTTTAATGCTAAACTGAAAGTGAGATTTGGTCCCAAAGAAGCTTCTCTGAAACAGCTTCACCGGGCCATCCGGAATAAGAGTAAATTCGTTCAGCTGGATGACGGCAGCATGGGAATTCTTCCTGAAGAATGGATGGAAAAAATTTCCGCCTACTTCCGTGCAGGAGAAATTGATGAAGAACTTTTAAAAATTCCGAAAATCAATTTTACGGAGGTGACGGCACTGTTCGAAAAAGAAATCCTGAGCAAAGAAATTCAGGAAGAACTTACTTCCTATTCCACAAAGTTTTCAAAGGTAAAAGACATTCCGGAAGTAGCTGTTCCCGCTGATCTGAATGCTGAACTGAGAGATTATCAGCACGACGGTCTGAACTGGCTTAATTTTCTTGACAGTTTCAACTTTGGAGGATGTCTGGCTGATGATATGGGGCTTGGAAAAACCATCCAGATCATTGCTTTCATCCTTTCTCAAAGAGAAAAACGAGGCCATACCACCAACCTGATTGTCGTTCCCACTTCCCTGCTTTTCAACTGGCAGGAAGAGATGAACAGATTTGCTCCTTCCATAAAAGTTCTGCTTCATTATGGTGCAGACCGGCCAAAAACAACGGCTCACATGCCTGAATACGAGGTTGTTCTTACTACGTATGGAATGCTTCTTTCGGACATTCAGTTTTTGAAAAACCTTAATTTCAATTATGTATTTCTGGATGAATCACAGGTGATTAAAAATCCAAATTCAGAAAGATATAAAGCAGCACGTCTGCTACAATCCAGAAACAGAATTGTATTAACGGGAACACCTGTTGAAAACAGCACTTTTGACCTCTACAGCCAGCTCTCTTTTGCCTGTCCGGGATTATTGGGAAGCAAACAGTATTTTAAAGATATTTATGCCATTCCCATTGATAAATTCGAATACAGCAAGCGTGCCATAGAACTTCAGCAAAAGATAAAACCATTCATCCTCAGAAGAACCAAAAAGCAGGTTGCCAAAGAACTTCCGGAGAAAACTGAAACAGTCATTTACTGTGAAATGAATACGGAACAGCGCAAAATCTACGATGCCTATGAAAAAGAGCTTCGTGAGTTTATTGCGGCTAATGATGACGATGATCTGAACAGAAACAGTATGCATGTCCTTACAGGCCTGACAAGGCTCAGACAGATCTGTAATTCCCCTGTTCTGATGAAAGAGGGATATTCCGGTGAAAATGCCGTTAAAATCGAAATTCTGATGGAACAGATCCTTGGGAAGTCCAAAGATCACAAGATCCTTGTTTTCTCACAGTTTGTGGGCATGCTGGATCTCATAAAGGCAGAACTGGAGCGCCACAACATCCAGTTTGAATATTTAACGGGTCAAACTAAAGACAGAGGGGAAAAAGTATCGAATTTCCAGAAAAATAAGGATATCCGCATATTTCTGATCAGCCTAAAGGCCGGAGGTGTGGGTCTCAATCTTACTCAGGCAGATTATATATACCTTGTAGACCCATGGTGGAATCCTGCCGCCGAAAACCAGGCTATTGACCGAAGTTATCGTATAGGACAGACCAAAAATGTAATTGCTGTACGAATGATCTGCTCCAATACCGTAGAAGAAAAAATTCTTACGCTGCAGAAAAAGAAAAAAGAACTGGCTCAGAATCTGCTGACCACGGACGGAAAGAAGCTTCAGGGACTTTCCAGGCAAGATCTTATGGATTTACTGGCATCTGAATCGTAATACAAGTTAAAAGCCGACAAATAAAAAAACCGACAGGTAAAGGACCTGTCGATTAAAAAACAAAAATTGATATGGATATGATTTAGATATGATGTGTCTATTTTTTAATAATCTTTTCTGTGACTATTTTCTGATCTTTAGTCTGAATTTTAATCAGATAGGTTCCCGGAACAAAGCTTTCCATAGAAACCGTCATAGAATTACCTTCCAGCATCTTTTGTCCGGACATATTGTAAATTTCATATTTCGCTAATCCTTCTTTCATTTTAATTGTCAATGAACCTGAGGTAGGATTCGGATATATTTTCACCTTGGCTGATGCCTCTTTGGAAACTTCTGATGTTGAAAGATTTTCAGGCTGAATATTTAATGTATAATCCTCTGCCTGACCAATAAACCAATCTGAAGGACACGGAAGATTCTTCAAAGCTCCCATCCATGAATTGGATTCATAGGCTTTTACCAATCTGAAACGGGTTTCTCCCAGCTGTGCTCCTGCCGGAATGGTGATATTGCCTGTTGTAACTCCGGATTGCTGACCAGGAACCGGATTGGAGTTATCCAGATAGCCCAGATTAAATTGCTCATCAGCATCAAACTGATTGTTATGGTTAAAATCAATATAAGCATAGGCAGATACGGTAATCTGGCCATGCGTACCTCCTGTAACACTTATAGGATAGCTATTCCCACGGTTGACATTGAAAACCGTTGCTGTGAAGTTTTCAAGTACATCAGAATTCCCATCGAGTGCACTGTTTCTAACAACTCCGGCAAATTCTACCGTACTGATCTCACTCACGGTCAAATTTGTAATATTTTCAGTACCACAGTAAGGAGCAGGGAAAGTTGGGGTATTCCCTGTGATATTGACTGTATAATCCTCTGTCTGTCCTGCTCTCAAACTGCTGTCACAAGCTGAACTTATAGAATTAGCTGCTGCCGGATTTGAATAAGCCTGAACATTGGTATTCTTAAGAACTCTCATCCTTGTACTTCCACTGGCAGCATTCGCAGGGATTGTTATGGTGGTATTGATTGTAAAAGCATTGGCTGGATTGGCTGCTCCAAGTCTTCCGATATAAAAGCTTTCTCCTGCATCATCAAAATTTCCGTTCTGATTAAAGTCTATGAAAACAACTACATCACTGGGAAATGTACTGGATGGTCCTTCCACAGATATAGGATAGGAATTTCCCGGCTGCAGATCTGTAGATATTGCGGTAAAGTTCTCATAAATTTGTGCATTTGAGGAATTGACTGGTGATGAATTATTAATCGTTCCGAAAGTAACATTGCTGATCATATTGCCGTCAGCTCCATACTGAAAGGTTGGCATACAGTATTGCAGCTGTGCATTCATCAGCGATGCAAGTACAATACCAGAAAGAGTAGTTATTTTTTTCATTTTCTTTATTAAATTTCCTGAGACAAATTTATATTTATTTAGAATGAATAAAAATAACAACGTAATGATATTTGTCAGTTTAACAAAAATAAAATATTAATAACTCTGATAACTATGTCAAATAATTTGATTTATCCGTAGATAATCAATCTTTTATCAAGAAAAAGCCCTTTCTCAGATTTGATTTTAAGAAAGAGCTATTTAAATGTACTAATTAAATTTCAAGCTATTTAATCCCTTTTAGCCTATATTTTCAATAAGAACTGCAGAAGCACCTCCTCCACCATTGCAGATGGCAGCGACCCCGTACTTTCCTTTTTCCTGACGTAAAACATTCATCAAAGTGGTTATAATTCTTGCTCCTGAAGCTCCGATCGGATGCCCTAATGCCACTGCTCCTCCATATATATTTACTTTGTTTACATCATAGCCAAGGATTTTCTGATTGGATAAAATCACCGAGGAATAGGCTTCATTAATTTCAAAAAAATCAATATCAGAAAGCATAAGGCCTGTTTGCTTCAACAGTTTTTCAATGGCTATGGAAGGTGAAGTGGTAAACCATTCCGGAGATTGTGCGGCATCTGCATAGGCTATTATTCTTGCCAGTGGTTTAAAATTATATTGTTCTATAGCTTCAGACGAAGCTAATAAGACAGCTGCTGCACCATCATTCAGATTGCTTGAATTGGCAGCAGTAAGAGTTCCGTCAGCTTCAAATACAGGTTTCAGAAGGGAAATTTTCTCTGGAATCAGTTTATCGATATCTTCATCTTTATCAACAATTGTAGTTCCTTTTCTGCCTTCAATCGATATTGGGATCAATTCATTTGCAAACTTACCATTTTTAGCAGCTTCCTGCGCTTTATGATAGGAAAAAAGCGCATATTCATCAATCTCCTGTCTGGTAAGTCCGTATTTTTTCACCCCCAGTTCAGCTGCACTTCCCATGTGAAAATCATTATAAACATCCCATAATCCATCTTTGATCAATCCATCAGTAAGATTCGTATCTCCCAATTTTGTTCCCTGACGGATTTTGACATAATGCGGAACATTGCTCATACTTTCCATTCCTCCCGTCATAACGATATGATCCAGCCCAAGCTGGATCTGCTGAGCCCCAATTATCGCTGATTTCATCCCGGAAGCACAGACTTTGTTAATGGTGACAGCATCTTTATCTACCGGAATTTCAGCAAAGATCGCCGCCTGTCTCGCTGGTGACTGGCCAAGTCCGGCACTGAGTACATTTCCCATATACACACTGTCGATGTGTTCAGGAGAAAGTCCGGCACTTTCATAAACATTCTTAATGGCAAAAGCTCCCAATTGCGGCGCTGTAAATTCTGACAGACTTCCCATAAAACCACCAACCGGGGTTCGTTTTGCTGCTACTATAAATACTTCTTTCATATAATTTATTTTTAAAATATACCGATCGGTATATTTTTAGTTAAAAAAAGCCTTAATTTTTTATCGTGGAATTACAACAAAGATAATCAAAATATACCAATCGGTATATTTACAAATAAGAAAAAATCTTACTTTTTAGTAAGACTTTATTATTTAGGCTCTGCTTAGCTGATCAAGTTTTTTTAATAATGCTGGAATTCTGTAAGCACCATGCATCTGTGCAACTTTACACTGAACATCATCTACATTCATCCCTCTGGCAGTTACAAAAAGCGGCGTTTTACTTTCTCCACGCACTACACTTCTCCGCTGTGAATCCGGTGTTGTAAATTCATTTTTTGCAATCCCAACTATAGGATACTTTTCTCCCAGCTCTTCGTAAAGGTGTCCGCCGAGACCAATTTTACCATCATTATCCAGGGTAACATATCCGTCTACAATGATGATATCTTCTGGTTTTAATGTTATTTTTTTCAACAGGCTTACAATGCAGGGCAATTCTCTTTTGTAAAAGGCTCCGCTTTCATATTCCGAACTCACAGGAATCTGTTCTGTAAAAGTTTCGACTTCCTTTTCAGAGGTCCAGTCTTCAAATGCAATACACACAGTATTGGCATAATCCTCATAATAGTAGGTATCAAATGCGTAAATCATACTTCTTTCTTAAAAAAACTCACCGAAATGCCACAGTATCCCTGATGGATCATGTAGAAAACATTCTTTCCCCCAATCCATCACTCTTACAGGGGTGAGTCTTACATTTTCATATTTATCCGTAAGTTCCAGAGAAACAAGATCTTTCCAGAATTCATCTGTATTGGCAACTTCCATAAAGATCATGGTATTGTCAATCCAGTCTTTTGTATAGTAATCCTGAAGATAAAAGCCAATTTCTTCACGTATAAACAGGGATAATTTGGATTCCAGAACAACTTCTTCAAATCCCAGATCTCTGTAAAAATTTCTGCTGATCTCAAAGTTTTGTGCTCCAACAAAAGGTCTGATGGATTTTAATTTCGGGATCATACTATTTTATTTTTCCAGTTTTCAAAGGTCATTTCAAATTTGATTTCTCCTTTTCCATGAGTCCCTACTTTTTTCCATCCAGATTTTCTGTAAAAGATTTCAGCTCTTGTTCCAGGTGAAGTACCCAGCCATACGGAATCTTTATTTTGTTCAAAATACCAGTCCAGCATAATATCATGGAGTTTTCTGCCGATTCCGTGATTTTCAAAATCCGGATGTACAAAGAGTGCCCAGATATTATTCTCTTTGAGATCTGCAATGGAAAAACCAACAATCTCATCTTCAATCTCACATACCCACCCTTTTCCTCTTTGAAACAAAAACTCACTACAGTCTTCATCGGTAACCAATCCCGGATCCGACAGTGTATTTTCTTTCACAGAGTTTCTTACCCTCTGTATTTGTGGAATATCTTCTGGTTTTGCTTCCCGGATCATAATTTTCATGGTAATGGTATTATTGTGCAAGGATTTTATCTTCGATAAAATTCAATCCTGCTGAAAATGTCTTTCAATCTATTAACCCTTGTCAAGGTTTAAAACCTTGACAAGGGTAACAATTCCAATAAAACTGGTGATTATTTTCTGTCAACGACAATCCTTTCTTCTCTGTTGGCAATGTCCCAGGCTGTTGTAAAGATGAGCTGGGTTCTTTTTTCCAACAACTGATAATCAATCTTTTCAGGATCATCTCCCGGCTTGTGATAATCTTCATGAATACCATCAAAGAAAAATGCTACAGGAATATTATGCTTGGCAAAATTATAATGGTCTGAACGGTAATATAACTGTTCAGGATCATTCAAATCATCGTATTTGTAGTTCAGTTCCAGGTTGTTGGTTCTTTTGTTAGCTGCTTCGTTAATTACTTTAAGCTGAGAGCTTAACATTTCAGAACCAATTACATAAACATACTGCTTTCCTCTGTTGGCAGGATCATCCCGTCCGATCATATCAATATTAAGATCAACAACGGTATTGGCTAATGGGAAAACAGGATTCTCTGAATAATATTCTGAACCAAACAGACCGTGCTCCTCCCCGGTAACATGTAAAAAAAGAATTGATCTTTTAGGTCCTTTTCCTGCTTTTTTAGCCTGCTGGAATGCTTTGGCTATTTCCATTACAGCTACAGTTCCACTCCCGTCATCGTCTGCCCCATTGTATACGACTCCATTTTTTGTTCCTACGTGATCATAATGCGCAGAAACTACTATAATCTCATCCGGTTTTTCACTTCCTTCAATAAAAGCTAAAATATTTTCAGAATCCGGAAGATTTCTTCCTCCTCTTTTCTTCATGAATTCAGACGGTACTTTCTGATAATAAGAGCCTAATGCTTTAGGAGCTGCAATACCCAGGTTTTTATAATAATTAATCATATACTCACCCGCTTTTTTCTGTCCTTTGCTTCCGGTATCACGCCCTTCCATATCGTCTGCTGCAATAACGTACAGGTTTTTCTTTAAATCCTCTGCATTAATCTCTTTATAGGCGTTGTTAAATGCTTTGTTATGTTTTGTTGAAACAGGATGCGAAGCATTCCCGTCAGATATTTTTGCCGTTCCACAACTGATCACTACAGCCATTGCGAATAACGGAATAAGTATTTTTCTCATAAAGAATAAATTTCTTAAAAATAACAATTTTTATTGAATCCCAGCATCAATAATCAATAGAACAAAATAATATGCCGTTCATTATAAATCTAACAATACACAGTTCTTAAATATGATTTTGATATTAAAATTTTATTATATTTGATTAGAATACAAAATATATGGATGAAATTTACGGATTTACTCACTACTCTTTTTTTACGGACATGTCAGAACTGGCAATCAGACATGGAAGCTTTGATCTATCTTTGGGACTTCCCGATTTTGATATTGATGAGCGCCTGAAAATATTTTTAAAAGAAACTGCAGAAAATAGTACTCATCATTATGAACCTCTTGCAGGAAATCCTCTTCTGAGGGAAAGCATTATCCGTTTCAATGCAAAAAGAACCCATGCAATTTCTGTTACAACCAAAGAAATCACCATTATCCCGTGTGCAACCTTTGGTTTATATACTTCCCTCAAATCTATTCTTAATCAAGGTGATGAAGTTATCGTTATTCAGCCTTCTTATTATACGTATGGGCCTGCTGTTGTTATGAATGGAGGAATTCCTGTTTATTATGATCTTGATGGCGACTTTACAATCCAATGGGATCTGTTCAAAAAATGTATAACTAAAAAGACAAAAGCCATCATTGTTAATTCTCCACAGAATCCAACCGGAAAAGTATGGAAGAGAGAAGACTGGAATCAGCTTTATGAACTGATTAAAGATCACGATATTTATTTAATTTCTGAAGAAATCTATGATACTTATTGTTATGATGAAACTGAACATTACAGTTCTTTCATCCATCGTGAACTCAGGGAAAAGACTTTCTGTATTTTTTCTTTTGGTAAAATGTTTCATACTTCCGGCTGGAAAGTGAGTTATATGCTCGCTTCTGAAAGTTTAACCATAAGATTTCAATGTCATCAGCAGTATATTTCTTACAGTGCGAATGCTCCGGCACAATATGCTATCGCAAAATATCTCGATATATTCAATCCGGATATCAATAAAAAACTCATGCAAAGGAAAAGAGATATTTTTAATGAAATGATTAAAGAAACACCTTTTCTGATTGAACAACCAGCCGAAGGAAGTGTTTTTCAGGTGGTAAATTTCAGAAATATTTCTAAAAGCATGACGGATGTAGAATTTTCGAAATGGCTTACTATTGAGAAGAAGGTTTCCTGCCTTCCGCTTTCTGCTTTCTATAATTCAAGGCAAAATTCTGATTATGTAAGGTTTAGTTTTGCTAAAAAAGATGAATTGATTATTCAGGCACTGGAACATTTAAAAAGGAATCTTTGATGTTTCCCACAGACCGCACATATTTTCACAGATAATGGTGGATATTTTTTGCATGTTTATATTTTTATGATTTGAATAGATCCGAAAAAAGCACCGCCGGAGCGATGCTTTTCTAGTATATTTTATATTGATTTTAGAGAGCCAATATTCTTACGTCAATTCTTCTGTTTTTTGCTTTACATTCTTCAGTATCATTAGCTTCACATACCGGATGCTGTGATCCATATCCTTCAGCTTCTATTCTGTCTGATGCAATCCCCAGCTCAAGAAGTTTGAGTTTGGCTGTCTGCGCTCTCAGATTGGATAATTTAAGATTACTATCCTCATTACCACTGTTGTCTGTATATCCGCCCAATTTTATTTTAAGATCCGGATAAGCATTTAAAATTTCTGACAAAGTATTCAATTGAAGTGCAGATTCTGCTTTCAGGTCACTTGAACCGGTTTCAAAATAAAGGTTTTCAATAGTGTACCATTTATCAGGATCTAAAACCGATTTATCATTTTGTTTCACCATCGTATAAAGTTGGTAAAGCTGGCTTCCATCGCCTATGGCAATCGTTTTTCCTCCGTCCAGTTTTATTTTCTGAATATTTCCTGTTTCATACACAAAGTCTCCGTTTTCATTAAGATGTCCTTTAATTTCTCCCGGAACTACTGCAATTATTTTGGTATCAGCACCTACACCTGTTGCAGCGGTAGTTATCCCTGTAAGACTTTCAATTTTTGCTTTTCTGTTGGCCTCAATTTTATCTTTATGTAAAACAGCCAAAGTAGGTGCAATAACAAGAGAAACGATGGACATTAGTTTGATCAGGATATTCATAGATGGCCCTGATGTATCTTTAAAAGGATCTCCTACTGTATCTCCTGTTACGGATGCTTTATGAGGTTCCGAACCTTTGTAATAAGTCTGTCCATTGATATCAACTCCTTTTTCAAAAGATTTTTTGGCGTTATCCCAGGCACCTCCTGCGTTGTTCTGGAACATTCCCATTAACACACCACATACCGTAGCACCAGCCAAAAATCCTCCTAATACTTCAGGGCCGAAAATAAATCCGATTAATAAAGGGGAAACAATCGCAATCGCACCGGGCAGCATCATTTTTCTGATGGAAGCATCGGTAGAAATGGCGACGCACTTTTCATATTCAGGCTGTGCTTTCCCTTCCAGAATTCCCGGAATTTCGCGGAACTGCCTTCTTACTTCTTCTACCATCGCCATTGCAGCCTGCCCCACTGCTGTAATTGCCAGTGATGAAAAGATAAACGGAATCATTCCTCCCACAAAAAGTCCGGCAAGAACGTCTGCTCTGTAAATATCAATACCATCAATACCTGCAATTCCTACAAAAGCTGCAAATAAAGCCAATGCCGTTAAAGCAGCTGAAGCAATGGCAAATCCTTTTCCGGTAGCTGCGGTTGTATTTCCTACAGCATCCAGAATATCTGTTTTCTCACGTACTTCTTTGGGAAGTTCACTCATTTCGGCGATACCTCCTGCGTTATCTGCAATAGGCCCAAAAGCATCAATGGCAAGCTGCATGGCTGTAGTAGCCATCATTCCTGCTGCTGCAATAGCTACTCCGTAAAGTCCGGCGCACAGATAAGAACCATAAATTCCTCCTGCCAGTACAATAATCGGAAGTAAGGTAGATTCCATCCCAACGGAAAGTCCGCCGATAATATTGGTTGCATGCCCTGTAGAAGACTGTCTCACAATACTGGAAACCGGTCTTTTCCCCATAGCAGTGTAATATTCTGTAATAATACTCATTAAGGTTCCTACCACTAATCCAACCATTATCGCTCCGAATACCCCCATTTTCGTAAATTCATGTCCTCTTAGAACCATTTTTTCAGGAAGGATATAAGTTACCAGGAAATAGGAAGCAATGGCAGTAATTACAATACTTCCCCAGTTTCCAAGATTTAATGCATTCTGTACGCTGGAAGTGGATGAACCTTCATTGTCATTAATTTTTACAAATAAAGTTCCGATCATTGAAAATATAATTCCTGTTCCTGCAATCAGCATAGGTAAAAGAATTGGGGCAAAACCTCCGAAGGCATCATCAGAAATAGTTTCTCTGCCCAATACCATGGTGGCCAGAACTGTTGCTACGTAAGAACCAAAAAGGTCAGCTCCCATTCCCGCAACATCTCCTACGTTATCTCCTACGTTATCTGCAATGGTAGCAGGATTTCGGGGATCATCTTCAGGAATTCCGGCTTCTACTTTTCCCACAAGGTCTGCACCTACGTCTGCTGCTTTTGTATAGATACCACCTCCTACTCTTGCAAAAAGAGCAATAGATTCAGCTCCAAGAGAAAATCCGGTAAGAATTTCAATTGTTCTTTCCATTTCGTGGGAATCTACTGTGGCTTCAGGGGCAAAAATCTGTTTAATAATAAGAAACAAAGCTCCCAAACCTAAAACAGCAAGCCCAGCTACTCCCATTCCCATCACAGAACCTCCGGTAAAAGATACTTTAAGGGCTTTTGAGAGTGAAGTTCTTGCTGCTTCTGCCGTCCTCACATTGGCTTTGGTAGCTATTTTCATCCCGATAAAGCCTGCACATGCTGAGAACACAGCTCCTACCACGAAAGCAAGCCCGATACTCCAGTGTGAATTGGCATTCGTTGATCCCATTACTGCTAACAGAATGGCGACGACTACCACAAAGTACGTTAAGATTTTGTATTCAGCCTTTAGAAAAGCCATTGCACCGTCTGCAATATGGCCGCTGATTGTTTTCATTTTTTCATTTCCGGCATTCTGTTTATTAACCCAGTTGCTCTGAAGAAATGTATAAAGCAAAGCTATGACACCAAAAACTGGCACTAACATAAATAGATCCATAGTTTATTATTTTATATTAAAAAATTGAGATTAGTCTTATAAATATAATGAAATTATAAACACATAATAAAATTCACTAATAATAATCTATTATTTTGTAAATTTGTTTCTCACCATGATTTGAATTAATTATTTATTTATGAAAAAGATACTATATACTCTTCTTTTATCTGCAGGCATAAGCAGCTGTCATAATAAGATACCTCATGAAAAAGCTGAGATACTCTATTTTGGAGGTCCTATTATTACAATGGAAGATTCTTCTCCCCAGGTTGAAGCTGTAGCCGTTAAAGATGGTAAAATACTTTTTGCCGGAACAAAATCGGATGCAGAGCGTTTTTCAGAGCCAGCCACCAAAATGATTAATCTCAATGGAAAAACCCTTCTTCCGGGGTTTATAGATGTTCATGGACATCTTACTTCAAGAGCCGGGATGATGGATGCTGTAGACCTATCTCCGGAACCTTATGGCACAGTGAATTCAATTAAAGATTTACAGACTACGATTAAGAAATTCATTAAAGACAATACAAGTACAGATCAACAGCTGGTTATCGGAAATGGGTATGATGATGCGATTATGGCGGAACACCGTCATCCTACCAAAACGGAACTGGATGACATTAGCAAAACCAATCCTATTATTGTTATTCATGCCTCAGGTCATGCCAGTGTAGCAAACAGTGCAATGCTGCAACTTCTGGGAATAACAGAAGCATCAAAAGATCCTGAAGGAGGACACATCGGCAGGGATAAAAAGACAGGAAAACTGAATGGAAAATTAGAAGAGAATGCGAGTTTCACCGCTTTATTGACCTTAATGGAAAAAATGAATAAAGGCAAAGATACTCATGCTCATGCCATAAAAAATCTGATGAAAGCCCAGGATGAATGGCTCAGCTACGGACAGACTACTATTTGTGATGGGAGAACTATGGGAGAAAGTGTTGCTTTATTAGAAAAAGCAGCGTCCCAAAATCTTTTTAAAGCCGATATCGTTTACTTTCCCGATTATGAGTATTTCAAAAAGGATTTAAGCCGTTTCAAACCGAAGTATATGAAATATGAAAATCACTTGAAACTGGCAGGGTTTAAATTTTCTGATGATGGTTCTCCACAAGGTAAAACGGCGTGGCTTACCCAGCCTTATTTAGTTCCACCTGAAGGCCAGTCTAAAGATTACAAAGGATTTCCCATCTTCACGGATGAAATTTTATATAACGATCTGAAAATACTTTTTCAAAATCATATCACCGCACAGCTTCATGTGAACGGAGATGCCGCAATTGATCAGGCTATACGCGTTATTGAAAGATTAAAAGATGAAAATATTTACAAACCGGAATTGCGTGCAACATTAATTCATGTACAAAACAGCCGCCCCGATCATATTCAAAAGATAAAAGAATTGGGTGTAATTCCTTCTTACTTTTCTACTCATGCGTATTTATGGGGAGACTGGCATTATTCAAGTGTTTTTGGCCCTGAAAGAGCTGCTTTTATAAGTCCGGCCAACTCAGCATTAAAAACAGAAATTACGTTTACCATTCATCATGATGCCCCGGTTACACCACCAGACCTGATTACTGCTGTATACGCAGCAGTGAATAGAAAGACGCGTTCAGGAATGATTTTAGGATCCAATGAAAGGATCACTCCCATAGAAGCTTTAAAAGCAATTACCATTAATGGAGCATATCAATTGCAGGAAGAAGACAGAAAAGGTTCTATTAAAGCAGGTAAAATAGCTGACTTTGTTATTCTGGATCAGAATCCTTTAACGATAAGTCCTGAAAATCTCAGAAACATTAAGGTTCTTGAAACTATAAAAGAAGGAAATTCAGTATACAAAAGAAACTAATTCTGTTGATATATCACAAAATATTCACAAAGAAAAAGCAGATAAAAATTCATCTGCTTTTTTGTATGCCTTGGGAAAAAAATCTTATCCTCCGAATTTTTCTGCGTAATCAGCCTGAGAAGCTTTGATCACTTTTCTTGCGTGCTCAGCTCCGTAAACTTCCTGGATTCTGCATTTTGCAGGCTCATCCGGTAAGTTTTTATACGTCAGGAAGTAGTGCATTAATCTTCTCACTTCAGCTTCCGGTAATTCAGAAATATCTCTGAAATGTCCGAAAGCGTGGTCATTGATCATTACGGCAACAATTTTATCATCCGCTTCACCTCCGTCTATCATTTTGAAACCACCAATTGGAATAGCTTCCAACAATAAACCTCCTGCATGGATATTGTGAGAACTTAAAACACAGATATCAAGCGGGTCATGATCTCCCATTGTTACATCATCAGCTCCGGCCTCTATAGCAAGTTTCATAACTTCATTGTGGCAGTAAGTTCTTGGAACAAAACCATATAAAGCAGGGATAATGTTAGAAAATTTCTGTGGCCTGTCTACCTTCAAATATCCTGTTTCTTTATCTACTTCATATTTAATAGTATCTGAAGGAACAATTTCCACAAATACGTTTACAACATTTGGCGCATCTTCTCCTGCAGAAATTCCGTGCCATGGATGTGCTTTAAAATTTGGAATCATTATTTATCTGTTATTTTTTTAAGTTATTATTAAAATTTCTTTTCTTAAATCTTCAATAGTTTCAGCAATATAATCGTTGCTTTCCATATAGTTCATGATGAAAATCGTTTTGAACTCATCCAGCTGAACATCTCCTTTCAATCCGTCATACGTTTTATGAAGCAGTTCTATAATGGCATTCTTTGAGTCTACAATGTTCTTCCATGAGTTTTTTGTGATGTATAACTGCTGTGAAGAGTTATACTCAAATTCTTCATTGATTGCCTTTTCCGTAAGGAAAATAAATTCATGAACAGCCAGTTCTCTGTCAAATCTCTGTATAAGGTTTGACGGTTTCATCCTATCCAGAAACAGTGTCATTCTTTCATAAGAATGTGCTTTGTTCTCTGAGTTTGATTTCACAGTGAGTAGTTTGATTTCCTGGTTCTTAAGAGTAATGTATGAATGTACAAATTGTCTGAGCAAAACCAGAAAAGGAATTGCAATAATCAATGCAAATGCATAGGGTAAATATCCTGAGAGACTCGTCATAATTTTAGACTGCAAAATTACTAATTATTTTCCGTCTTCTAAAGAGTTTTTAAAGATATCCACTTTAGAAATTTGTATATACACCAATGCAAGGATAATTAAAAGATAAAAGCCAAGCATCATCCTGTTTACCAGAGACGGAAAAACCAAAAATCTCAACATAACAGTTCCATAAATAATCGCAAAAAACAAGATCTGGGCCTGGCTTTTTTTATTATAAAATGAAAAACGATCAGCCAAAATAATCACGATAAAAATCAATAAGACTGGAAAATAGGAAGAGTTGAATTCCAACATTATATTGCCTTTAATAAAGTGAATATAATCTGCAAAGGAAAACGGATCAGGCTGTGAAACAGGATAGATCTGAACTTTGGTAAACTGATTCATAAAAAGTGCAGACCATGAAACCTGATTAAAAAACTGTATTAAAAAGAAGGAAAGAAACAGATAGCCATATGATATTAATAATGGAGCTGTTTTAACCTGAAGTCTGTTTCTGTAAAAATAAATAAGAGCATACATGAATGAATAAAGAATGAAATATTCCGGTCTTGTTAATACACACAGCATGGCCAATATGCCTGCGAAAAAGAAATTTTTTCTTATTAAAAATACATAAAAGCTCAGAAGAAGCAACAGACATGATAAAGAATCTGCTGAAACATGTCGGGCCGACTCTGGCAAAGGCTTGAACAGAGAAATTAAAACAGTAAGGATGAAGGCAAGAGGATAATTCCTAAGAATTTTTATCAAAAAGCTGAAAATCAGAATCAGAATTAATGCATAAGAGATAACTGAAATCAGGGATATAGAGGCAGAAGCACTGAAACCCATTTTAAAGAATGACCAGCTGATAAAGTTATAAAAGGGTTTTACCACAAAAAGCTGCAGCTCTTCTTCATAAGCTTTAGGATTTTGCGAGATAATTTTATAATAAGTACTTTCGCCTTCTGCTACTTCTTTCACCATCGGATCTATAGGACCTAATCCTGCAAAATCGGGATTCTTTTCCCTCAGTTCTTCATAAACCTTCTGATGAATTTCTTCAATTTTCATCTCAGGATATTCCGTTTTATAGATCAGTCCCATATAGGCTTCCATATCAGTGTTGTAATAATGGTGGGTATACAGGTAGTATGACATGGCGCATACATACATTGAAAATATAAAAACAAGAATATTCTTCTTTTTTTCCATACACTGATATTAAAAATACAAATGTAAAAAAACTATCCTGTAAATGTGCTTATGAAAAGTTTTTATAAAGAAGGTTCTTCCCATTAAAGTTCAAAAAGAGCGGGTCTTTGTGTTACTTCATGATAGCAAACACTATTTTCATCGAAGAAGTGGTATACAAGACTTTTTCTCGTTCTGTTTTTATCTGTGTGAGGTTCTCCACCATGAAGAATATTGGCATGCCAGATTAATAAATCCCCTTTTTTGGCTTTAAAAATTTCTTTTTTTAATCCTAATTCTTTTACTTTTTCCTCAAGAAAGGTTTCATACGCTCTGTAGCTTTTCTTTCCTATTTTCAGGGCTGTGCCTTCATTATCGTAATCAGAATTCAGGAAGTAAGGAAGTTTGTGGCTTTTAGGAATATAATGAAGCGCTCCGTTACTCTCATCTACATCTTCCAGGGCTATCCATACTCCCAACAATCCACCTAACGGATAAGTAGTCATGTGAATACTGTCAGAATGGGTTTTCTGCTGACTTCCGTTAATGAAATTGATACTTTGGAAAAGTTTGGATTTTCCATCCAGCAGAACAGATAAAAAGTCTAACAGTTCTTTATCACTTCCAATATTTTTAATGATTTCTGAATGATGGATCGCAAACATCAGTTTTCCTCCGTAAATAAATTTCAAAGTCCCGTCCTCCATCAGTTTATCAATTTCAGTATTGATTTGATCCGCCGTTTCCGGAGTGAGGAAATTTCTCAGAATCATATAACCATTCTCATCGTACTTAAGAGCACTTTCTTTATTCTCTTCAGAAAGCTTCCTAAAAAAAGGAGTTTCCCTAAGTTTTGTATCATCTAGCGTTCTTTCCCTGGACGGAAGATGGGCAAAATCTTTACTCGAAATACTTGAAAAATAGTTCTTTTTGATTCCATATTTTTTATACAATGGAATATTGTGCTTTAATTTGTCCCTTTTAAACAAGTTATAAAGCATGTATGATAATTTGTACTGACGAATCTTTTGTAACATAACTGTTTTACTAAGTATTTTATAAAGTTACGGAATATTACTTAATTAGAACCAATCTAAACAATGCTTTTCATCATAAAAAAGGCTTTCCTCTCAACATAAGATATCCTAACTTTTTGAAAAGATTTTTTTTTGAATTCTCAATAATTCCGTAAGGTCTTAATTCGGGACGGAATCCTCGGAAAAACTCTTCAATGTTTGGCAGATCTCCTCCTTCAAAATCAAAAATATGAGTTTCAATATTTTCTTTAATAACATGATCAATCAATACAGATGCTCCTGATAATTTCACATAATCTTTATCATTGAAATTCCCTAAAAGCGCTACCATATTGCCGTCCGAATAAGTGGCAATCACATTAACAATCTTATGCTTATAGTAAAAAGCTGTAAATTTCAGGTAACTTAGCTTATAAAAATTTTCAAAAATCCTCATGAATTCAAAAAGATCATGGTCTTTGTTCATTCCTATCGTATTGGATTCAATAAAAGCTTTTGCTTTTTCATAAGAAATCGTTTTGATTTCGGATTCTTTTAAAACAACTTCATCTAACCGAAGTTTTCGCTTTCTTTTGGGCGAATATCTCGAATATACTTTCTCATAAGCCTCAGGATATAACAAAAAGTTCTTCTTGATTCTGATCTTTGTACGAAGCTGATTGACATCGTTAAAAGAATATGCCCTGATCATATAATTTTTTTCCAGATATTCTAAAAAAGCCTCATTAAGATCCACATTATCTTTGGCGGAAAAAACACCAAGCTGCTGACAAAGCTTAGGATTGTGTACAATTTTCATCCCGTATTTCCTTACAAAAGGGACAGGCATTACTGCTTCGTAATCTTTATAAACAAGAATTTCCCAGGGCATTGTAGAAGTAGTATCTAAAAAATGTTTTGCAGCAGAATATTTTCTCTGTTCGGAATTTTCTAAACATTGAGCATATTTTGCAAAATCAATTTCATGGTATTTCAATCTTCTAATCATAATAATCCTGCGTCCGAGAAACTAAAATAAGAATCCTGCGTGACAATAATATGGTCTAAAAGCTGAATACTTAATGTATTTCCAGCTTCTTTTATTTTCTGTGTGATATTAATATCTTCCCTGCTTGGCTTTAAACTCCCGGAAGGATGATTGTGGGCAATGATAATGCCTGTTGAAAAATGATCCAATGCGCCTTTGTAAAGGGTTCTTACATCCACAATAGACTGGCTGATACCTCCCTGTGTGAGTTGGGAAACATGAATCACTTTATTACTGTTATTAAGGAAAATTGCCCAGAATTCTTCTGTTCTCAGATCAGAAAGCTGGTTTCTAAGAACTGCATAAGCATCATGGCTATTCCCAATGATTGTTTTTTCCGGAATTTCCTGCAAAGCCCTTCTTTTTCCGATTTCTAAAGCAGAAATAATTGAAATGGCTTTTGATTCTCCGATGCCTTTAAATTTCATCAGATCTTTGGCAGAAAGTAAGCTTAACTCATGCCAGCTATTATTGACAGAAGTTAAAATTTTTCTTGCCAATTCCAAAGCGTCTTCCTCCCTATTCCCACTTCCCATAATAATTGCCAGGAGTTCAGAATCAGAAAGTGAGCTTTTGCCCTTCTGCAAAAACTTTTCTCTCGGTCTGTCATCTTCGGCTAGGAGTTTTATGGCCATGGAAAAAATTATAGATGAATATTATCAATTAATAGAAAGCATATAAAATGACAGGTTTTGTAGAACTATCAATATATTTTGCTGTTTCTTTAAGTGCATTTACTGAAAGCATCGGACATCCCAAACTGAGACATGCGGGAGCCCGGGATTCTACATCCGGAATACATCCATAAGAATGAAGAACTATTGCTCTTTGCATGGCATTGCTATTGGTAGCATCCAGCCCTGCCAGGCGGTAAGCTTTACCAAACTTTCCTACATAGCTTTCTCCAATAGCATATTTTCCAAGAGATGATTGATAAGAGCCTTCAACATTGCTGAATCTCAAAGCATCCGACTTGGGAATAACAGAACCTGAACCATGAGAAACTACAGCCTTCTGTAGAATTGTATTATTTTTCAGATTATAAATAAAATAACGATACTTTCCAGAGGGAATTTTAAAGTTGATAAAAACAGCCAATTCCTGATTGTACTCTTTTCCTTTAATATAATTTTTAATCTCCAAAATCCTTGTCTGAGGAACACCCAATGGGTTCAACTGCTGAGATTCAGCCTTTGAACAGGAAATTACAATTAAAAGAAGAAAAATAAAGTGTTTCATCATCTGGTATGGTATACTGCTACTCTATAATCATTCCGTCTTTCATAACGAGCTTACGGTCTGTTATCTCTGCAAGATTCGGGTTATGTGTTACAATCACAAAAGTTTGGTTATATTTATCTCTAAGGTCAAAAAACAATCGGTGAAGATCATCTGCATTTTTAGAATCCAGGTTACCTGTAGGTTCATCTGCAAAAATGATTTTCGGTGAGTTGATTAAAGCTCTGGCTACAGCTACCCTTTGCGCCTCTCCACCTGAAAGCTGGTTGGGTTTATGGTTCAGTCTCTGTTCAATCTTCAGATCTTCAAATAAAGCATATGCTTTTTCAAGAGCTTCTCTTTCATTGGCTCCTGCTATTTTAGTCGGAAGCAAGACATTTTCCAGCGCTGTAAACTCCGGAAGAAGCTGATGAAACTGAAATACAAACCCTATATTCTGATTTCTGAATTTCGACAGCTGCTTATCATTCATATTAATAAATGATTCTCCCGCTATTTCAATCTCAGTATCATATTTGTTTGACTGGGTTGGATGATCCAAAGTTCCTAAAATCTGCAGCAACGTAGACTTACCTGCCCCCGATTCTCCTACGATAGAAACCACCTCGCCCATTTTGATGTGAATATCAACACCTTTCAGTACTTCTAAATTCCCATAAGATTTATGGATATTTCTTGCTTTAATCATGATTCAAAAATAGTGAATTGCCTGCAAATAAAAAACCGCTTTTTGAAGCCGTTTATATTTTATTTCAGTTTTACGGTTATTAGATTTTCTTAATCCATTTATATCAGACTTTTTCTTTAATTTTTTAATTATTTCCGGGAAATTTTTATGTAAAATTTATACAAAAAATAATGCTTTCTCTTTTCAGAATTTCACTTTTCTAAACCTGTAAGGTTTTTGAAACCTTATAGATTTAACTAGAGATCTGTATTTTAATTTAAAAAAAACAAAAAAACCTCCCGATTTGGGAGGTTTTATTATCTTCACTTCAGAAAATTACAGTAACAATGTTAATGGACTTTCTAAATAGGTTCTTAATGTCTGTAAGAATTGAGCACCTGTAGCACCGTCTACTACTCTGTGATCACACGCTAATGAAAGCTTCATGGTGTTTCCAACTACAATCTGCCCATCTTTAACGATTGGCTTCTCAATAATTGCCCCTACTGAAAGAATTGCAGAGTTAGGCTGGTTGATGATACTTGTAAATGTCTCGATTCCGAACATTCCTAAGTTAGAAATAGAGAATGTAGATCCTTCCATTTCATTAGCTTTAAGACCTTTACTCTTAGCTCTTGAAGCCATATCTTTTACGGATGCAGAAATCTGAGTATACGTCATCTGATCCGTATTTTTCAATACAGGAACCACCAATCCGTCCGGAATAGCTACCGCTACACCAATGTTGATATTTCCTCTGTGGATGATCTTATCTCCTGCCCAGCTTGAATTTACCTGAGGATGTTTTCTTAAAGCAATTGCAGTTGCTTTAATAATCATATCATTGAAAGAGATCTTAGTGTCAGGTAAAGAATTGATTTCTTTTCTTGCTTCAATTGCTTTATCCATATTGATCTCCACCATCAGATAATAGTGAGGTGCAGAGAATTTACTTTCAGAAAGACGTTTTGCAATAATATTTCTTACCTGTGAGTTTGGAGTCTCCGTATCTTCACCCTGTACAAAGCTTACTGCAACAGGAGCAGCACTTGCCGCCGGAGCTGAAGCAGCCGGTTTTGCAGCTGGCTGATAATTTTCAATATCTTTTTTAACGATTCTTCCGTTTTCACCAGATCCCTGAACACTATTGATATCAACGCCTTTATCCTGAGCCATTTTCTTAGCCAGTGGAGAGATTGCTACTCTGTCAGAAGATGAAGAGTTCGCAACCGGAGCCGCTTTTTCTTCTGTTTTAGCTTCTGTTTTTTGTTCAGCTGGTTTTTCAGTGGACTGACCGGCAGCTTTTGGAGCTCCTACAGCGGAAACATCTGTTCCTGCAGGGCCAATGATTGCTAATACGGAATCCACCGGAGCAGCCCCTCCTTCTTCTACACCCTGCTTCAATAATACTCCATTGAATTCAGATTCGAAATCCTGTACCGCTTTATCTGTTTCGATCTCAGCAAGAAGATCTCCTTCTTTTACTGTATCACCTACGTTTTTGTGCCATTTAGCTACCTTACCTTCTGTCATTGTATCAGAAAGTCTTGGCATGGTAATAATTTCTACTCCTGCCGGAACTTCTGCAGCAGGTTCAGCAGTTTCTGCTTTAGGCTGTTCTTCTGATTTTTTTTCTTCAGTTCCAGCACTGGGAGCAGCAGCTCCACCTGTTAATCCTGAAATATCTTCTCCTTCATTCCCGATAATAGCTAAAACGGAGTCTACAGCAGCAGCAGCTCCTTCTTCTACACCTACGTATAAAAGGGTACCTTCTATTTCAGATTCGAAATCCTGAACTGCTTTATCAGTTTCAATTTCAGCTAAAATATCTCCTTCTTTTACTTTATCTCCTACTTTTTTATGCCATTTTGCCACCTTACCTTCCGTCATCGTGTCAGACAGGCGGGGCATCGTAATTACTTCTGCCATAATTTATTTTAATTTGAAAATTTAGCAATCTGAAAATTTGAAAATTAAAAAAGGACATCATCTATCACATTTTCAAATTCTCAAATTGTCAAATTAACTCATTATCTTTTAGTTTTCTAATTTGTCTAGGAATGGATAGTCTTCCTGAGCATATACATACTCATAGATTTTTTCTGCATCCGGATACGGAGAGTTTTCCATAAATTCAATACACTCTTCAACAAAGTCTCTGGACTTGTTATCCATCACTTCCAATTCTGCTTCTGTAGCCCATCCGTTTTCTAAAATTCTATGTTTTATCAATTCGATTGGGTCATCATTTTTATGAAGAGCTACTTCTTCTTTAGATCTGTATGGCTCAGCATCAGACATAGAGTGTCCTCTGTAACGGTAAGTTCTTGCTTCAATGAAAGTAGGTCCGTCTCCTCTTCTTGCTCTTTCAATAGCTTCGTAGGCAGCTTCCGCTACTTTTTCAGGATCCATTGCATCTACAGCAAGGCAAGGCATTTCGTATCCTAATCCTAATTTATAGATATCTTCGTGGTTGGCAGTTCTTTTTACAGAAGTTCCCATTGCATATTGGTTGTTTTCCACAACAAATACCACAGGAAGTTTCCAGTTCATTGCCATATTGAAAGTTTCGTGTAAAGAACCTTGTCTTGCAGCACCATCTCCAAAGAAACAGATATTCACTGCTTTTCTGTCGAAATATTTATCTGCAAAAGCAATACCTGCACCTAATGGAATTTGTCCTCCAACGATACCATGCCCTCCGTAAAAACGGTGCTCTTTACTGAAAATGTGCATAGATCCACCCATACCTCCGGAAGTTCCGGTAGCTTTACCACAAAGTTCAGCCATGATTCTTTTAGGGTCTACTCCCATAGCCATTGGATGGATGTGACATCTGTAAGCAGTAATCATACTATCCTTTGTAAGATCCATTGCATGTGTAAAGCCGGCAGGGATAGCTTCCTGACCGTTATACAAATGTAAAAATCCTCTGATCTTTTGTTTTAGGTAAAGAGAACGGCATTTGTCTTCAAACCTTCTCCACATTGTCATATCTTCATACCACTTCAGGTATACCTCTTTAGAAAATTCTTTCATGTGTTAGCTCTTGCTTTTTTATGATGAAATAGTTGAGCAAAATTATGAAAAAAACTTTGTTTTTATTCTATACATACATAACTTTTCGATTTTTCTGTAAAATCTATTTGCGGGCTGTATGGATTATTCTTAATTTCCGACCCTGTAGCAGGCTTATAAAATGGTTTCCCTTCTGTTGTTTTTCTCTTTTAAATCCTATGGAACAAGCCTGTTTATCTGATTTTTATGAAACAATTCTCAGGATCAAAATACCTGAAATTCATTCCGCTTTACCCCTTTTCTTCTTTTATCTTTAATTATTGTTAACATATCTTTTGGGCATTTCATCTTCATATTTTCATGAGAAAAGCACCTTTGTCTTAAAAAGTCTGTTCCTGTTTCATGAAAAAATTTAATGCTAAACTAAAGCAGATATCATTTAACAAAAACAACTAATAAACAGCTACTTAATTCATCTTCAGACTCATTCTGCTAATCTGTCAATGCTTGTTTTTTGAGGTTATAATGGTATATTTGATTTTTAAACTAAATTATGGAAGAAAAGCAGTCTTCATTCTTACACAACATTTCAAAAGTCATTTCTGATTTTTTTAATCCTTTAGTTTCTCTGATTATTTTTTTTGTATACATGAGCCTCAGGGAATATTCTCTGAAAGATTCTATTCTTTATTTTCTGCCTGTATTATTAATGATTATCATTCCTGTAGTTATATGGCTGGTATGGAATGTAAAAACGGGAAGATATACCAATATGGATGTTTCCAACCGTGTCCAAAGGAAGACCTTATATATATTTATTGCAGTCTGTGTGATCGCCTACCTTCTTTTTAATTACATCAGAAACGGATATATTGATCTTGTCATGCTGTTTATTTTAGTCCTTCTTTTCGCACTTCAGATCAGCAATCTTTTTATCAAAAGCTCGATGCATACTGCCTTCAATGTATTTGTGGCAGCACTCTTTTTCTCCCTGGAATGGAAAATGGGTCTGGTGTGGCTGGGAATCGCTATTTTGGTTGGAATCACCCGTGTTATATTAAAAAGACATACCGTAAAAGAAGTATTTATGGGGGCTGGAATAGCTTTTCTGGTATCTTTTATCTATCTTTATTGCAATATTCAATTTCAACATTAGAATACTTTATGAAAATAAATCATCTTACTGCCGCAGAAGAAAACTTTATGAAGCTGTTTTGGAAAATGGAATCTTTCTATCTGAAGGATGTTATGGAGCAGCATACTGAACCGAAACCACATCAGAATACGGTTTCCACTTATTTGAAAATATTAGTTGAAAAAGGCTATCTATCTACTGTAAAAGAAGGAAGAATCTTTAAATACAGCGTGCTTGTTCCTTTAGAAGAGTATAAAAAATTTCTGTTAAAAGAGCTTTCCCATAACTTTTTTAATAATTCCGGGAAGGAAATTCTGGAGCTTTTATTAAGCGAAAAATTAATCTCCCAGGAAGATATGAAGGGTTATTTTGATCTTAAAATTGAAATAAAGCCGGCCAAGATTGAAGAGCCTAAGTTTGAGTTTGCTGAAGAAATCTTAAGTCCGAAAAAAGAGAAGAAAACCAAGGGAAAGGAAAAAGAAAAAGACAGGGACAAAAAGAAAAAAAAGAAAAAAGATTAATCCCAATCCTAAAAACACCAAATCATGAAAACAAAATTCCAGGAAACTCTAAACCGGGCCAATGAAGTCATTTTCCGATATCCTATGGTTTTGGTAATGGCTTTATTAGCTTCTGTTGCCGTCATCTGCATTGTGGAAACCGAACGCAGTGAAATTACTTCTTATATTAAATTCATCATTTGTTCCTGTCTTGGAATTTCTCTGATGTTTGCATTAAAAATGTTGTCCCAGAGAATCGGGAAAGAGTTACTGCTGCAGGTATCCGGTATAATTTTCCTTATAGTTTTTTATTGTATTCTCCCCGATAAAAAAAACAATTTTACAGAAGTTTATGCTTATACCATCGCTGTTACTGCCCTTCTATCCCACTTACTGGTATCATTTGTTCCTTTTCTGGAGAAAGACAGGGAACTCAGATTCTGGCAGTACAACAAAAATCTTTTTATCAATATCTTTCTCACCGCCATATTTACAGGAGTTCTGACTGGCGGTGTGGAATTAGCAATCTTAGCGGTTGATAAACTTTTTGACTTTAACTTCCACGACAGAATTTACAGAGATACCTTCTTTGTTCTCGCTATTTTTGGAAGCAGTTTTATTTTCCTTTTATTTAATGACAAAGGCTTAAATAACCTTGAGAAAGATGGTACCTATCCTGTTGTTTTGAAGTTTTTCACTCAGTTTATTCTAATTCCATTACTCCTTATCTATGTAACGATTCTTTATTTCTATTCTGTTAAAATACTGATCAACTGGCAGCTTCCCAGAGGCTGGGTTTCTTACCTTGTTTTAGCTTACAGCATTGTTGGCATTCTTGCATTACTTCTGGTTCATCCGTTGAAAGAAGAAAATGCAAAATCTTGGGTGAGAATATTCTCAAAAGCATTTTATTACACAATTGCTCCTTTGATCATTCTGCTTTTCACTGCTATTTTTACCAGAATTTTAGAGTATGGTTATACAGAACCAAGGTATTTCGTTCTCCTCCTTGCTTTATGGCTGTTAATCATTGTTGTTTATTTTATTTTCAACAAAAAAGCTACGATAAAGTTCATCCCTGTCAGCTTATTTTTATTTGGAGCTTTTGCATTAATTTTCCCTTACCTTAATGCATTCAGTGTGGCTAAGAGAAGTCAGAAAACAGAATTAATGAATATTTTAAACCAGTATCAGCTAATGAGTGCCGGCAAGATTAACTTTCAGCAAAAAGTTACAGATACCGTCCGTAATGAAATTGCTGAGAAATTTGAGTTTCTGGCCGAAAGAAAGCAAAGTGAATTTCTATCATCGCTGCTAAATGAAAAAGATCAGGCTGAATTAGATGATAATATTAAAAACGGCACATTTTATAATATCAATTATAATATTCAGAACAAATTTTCGGAGGTAGATGTCACTGTAAAAAACAGAGCATATGAAATGAACAGACTCGTTCTTGTTCGTGAAGAACAGGCCGTAGAACTCGGGAATTATCAATATTTGATTTCTTTCCATAGGTATAGCAGAGAGACCCAAAAACTAAATAATGACCAGTTTGAACTGACAGACGAACTGACAGAAAAATCCTCATTGAAACTCAATTTAAATTCTCAGGAAGAAATAGATTTCGGACCACAGATTATCAAGCTATTTGAGAAAAATAAAGACAAAACCGGAACCGTAAAAGTGCCGGAAATAGCAATGGAATCTGATGTAGGCAAATATCATGTCAAAATTATTTTCAGTGAAATTACGCGGGAGAAATATTCGGATAATGATACTGCCAGTATATATTACGAAAATGTTTATATTCTTATAAAATTAAAATAAGCATTATAACAAAAAGGGTTTAATAGTCAAAAATAGTTGGCAAAATTC
This sequence comes from Chryseobacterium sp. RU33C, assembly GCF_900156015.1. Taxonomy (NCBI): domain Bacteria; kingdom Pseudomonadati; phylum Bacteroidota; class Flavobacteriia; order Flavobacteriales; family Weeksellaceae; genus Chryseobacterium; species Chryseobacterium sp. RU33C. The sequence goes on from NZ_FTMT01000029.1 coordinate 47,344, forward strand.
TTTGTAACGCCTATTGTTACTGATGTTACAGAAAGTTTATTGAACTTTGTTTCAATAAACTTT
>NZ_FTMT01000030.1:0-46598 GCF_900156015.1 Chryseobacterium sp. RU33C
AAAAGTTATTTCCGAAAATTATTTTTGAGCTTTAGAGGGCTCAAAAATTTTTCAGAATAACTTTTTAACTTACACAGTTAGTGAAACACTACCTTTTTTATTTTGAGTATCATTATATTTTTATTGATTTTCTTTTTCAGTAAAATCCAATTCTCAAATATATGAAACTTAACAACTTTTGAAGAAAATGTTCTTTAGTTATTTTTTTTAAAATGCATAAATCTCTGAATGATATTGAATATTATAATACAATATTAAACAAAAAACCGCTCTACAAAAGCAGAACGGTTAGTATATTAAATTGCCTCGGTCGCTGACCGTTACATCATTCCTGGCATTCCACCACCCATTGGCATAGCTGGTTCGTCTTTTTTTACTTCAGTGATCACACATTCAGTTGTTAAAAGCATTCCGGAAACAGAAGCTGCGTTTTCAAGGGCAACTCTTGTTACTTTAGTAGGGTCAATGATTCCTGCTTCAAGCATGTTTACATATTCATCAGTTTTCGCATTGTATCCGAAGTCTCCTGAACCTTCTGCTACTTTAGCAACGATTACAGAACCTTCACCACCTGCATTAGCAACGATTTGTCTTAATGGCTCTTCGATGGCTCTTTTCACGATTTTGATCCCTGTATTTTCGTCAGAGTTAGCACCAGAAAGGCTTTCCAGAGATTTAATTGCTCTTACTAAAGCAACACCACCACCAGCAACAATACCTTCTTCTACAGCTGCTCTTGTAGCGTGTAGGGCATCATCTACTCTGTCTTTTTTCTCTTTCATTTCTACTTCAGAAGCAGCACCTACGTAAAGTACGGCAACACCACCAGCTAACTTAGCTAATCTTTCCTGAAGTTTCTCTCTGTCGTAGTCAGAAGTTGTAGTTTCCATCTGAGCTTTGATCTGAGCTACTCTTCCTTTGATTTTCGCTTCGTCACCACCACCGTTTACAACTGTAGTGTTGTCTTTGTCGATGGTTACTTTCTCAGCAGTTCCAAGCATATCCAGAGAGATATTTTCCATAGTGAAACCTTGCTCTTCAGAGATCACCTGTCCACCTGTAAGGATCGCGATATCTTCCAACATTGCTTTTCTTCTGTCTCCGAATCCCGGAGCTTTTACAGCAGCAATTTTAAGAGAACCTCTTAGTTTGTTCACTACCAAAGTAGCTAAAGCTTCTCCTTCCACTTCTTCAGAAATGATTAATAGAGATTTACCGCCTTGTGCAATTGGTTCAAGAACCGGAAGTAATTCTTTCATTGAAGAGATTTTCTTCTCTACTAAAAGGATATATGGGTTTTCCAGTTCAGCTAGCATTTTCTCAGGGTTCGTCACGAAGTAAGGTGACTGGTAACCTCTGTCGAACTGCATACCTTCTACAACATCTACTGTTGTATCGATACCTTTAGCTTCTTCTACAGTGATTACACCTTCTTTTCCAACTTTTCCGAAAGCTTCAGCGATCAAAGCACCGATAGTTTCGTCATTGTTAGCAGATACAGAAGCTACCTGCTTTACTTTATCTGTAGAATCTCCCACAGCCTGAGACTGTGTTTTAAGGTTTTCAACAACTGCAGTTACTGCTTTGTCGATTCCTCTTTTAAGATCCATTGGGTTAGCACCAGCAGCTACGTTCTTAAGACCTTCTCTTACGATAGCCTGTGCTAAAACAGTAGCGGTAGTAGTACCGTCTCCTGCAATATCATTGGTTTTGGAAGCCACTTCTTTTACCATCTGCGCTCCCATATTTTCTACTCTGTCTTCAAGTTCGATTTCTTTTGCAACAGACACACCATCCTTAGTTACGTGTGGAGCACCGAAAGATTTTTCGATCACTACGTTTCTTCCCTTAGGACCTAAAGTTACTTTTACTGCATTAGCCAATGCATCAACTCCTCTTTTCAGAGCGTCTCTTGATTCAATATCGAATTTTATTTCTTTTGCCATAATTTTAAGCTTTAGGCTATAGGCTTTAAGCAATAAGCTTTTACCTTTAGCAATTAATTATTATTTAATAATTTTTTTCTGAGTTGTATAAGTTTTTGTCTGATTAAATTCAGTGTTGCATTAAGATTTGCTATTTTATCTTCAGAAGTGAATCCTAAATCACAAGAAAGTAAAAGAAGGTATTCCGTTTCATTTGTGGAACCTATACTTATTTCTAAAAATCTTGCAAATTCTTTCTCTGTGGATCTTCCACAACCTTCTGCGATATTGGTAGGAATAGAGACTGCTGCTCTTCTTATTTGAGAGGTAAGACCCAAAAGTTCAGACTTAGGGAAATTTTCAGAAATAATATAAATTTCTTTTACCAGTTCATGGGCAATTTTCCAGGTATCATATTTTTTGTAGTCTCTCATTGCCTACTGCTTATAGCTTAATGCTTACTGCATTTTACCCAATGATTCCCAATAAATCTCCTTCCTTTACAATTAAGTAATCTTTCCCTTCCAATTTTAATTCGGAACCTGAATATTTTCCATAAAGAACTTTGTCACCTACCTGAACTGTTGTAGGCTCATCTTTCTTACCGGGACCTACTGCCACTACAGTACCTTCTTGCGGCTTTTCCTTTGCAGTATCCGGGATGATAATACCTGAAGCTGTTTTAGTTTCTGCTGCGATTGGCTCTACCAGAACTCTGTCTGCCAATGGTTTAAAGTTTACTGACATAATATTATTTATTTTTTAATTATTCTGTCTTGTAATTCTCTAAATGTATGCCATAAGACACTGCTGGCTGAAATGGCAGATTTTTATTTGTGAATGTGAAAATTTGGCAGAAAAATTATTTCTTGCGGGCTGGGAATCCGAAAAAATAACTCGTTGCTACGGGCACTATAAACAAAAGAACGGTAATAGCGGAAACTAAAATTTCCATAGTATGGCTGGCTAAAGAATGAGCAAATACCGCAGCAGGGTAGAAGTGTTCATATAAAGACATACTTGGTTTGATTCCTAAAATAGCAATCACAATAAAAGCGGCCGTTTCCAGGAAAGGAAATACCTGTGTGAGACAAACAAACCCCTGCGCGATAAATCTCATCGCTAAAATTCCTATAATCAGAACATATTAATTCGTATAATTCCAGCCATGTTTTTTTAAAAAAGGTGAAGAACTTCCTTTGGGGAGAACCTGTAAAAAGAATGTAAAAGAACATTTAGGGTAAAAAGATAAAGCCGGAAATTTCCGGCTTTATCTTAAATGGTTGTCAAGTAACGGATTACGGACAATACTGCCCCGGACCGATCCATAGAATACATTGTCCTTTGTAATTGTACTCGCAGCAAAAACGTCCTGCAGCTCCGCCATTGATAGATTTCTGAGCATCTCTGCTTAATACTTTGGCATTTTTCATAGTTAAAAATATTTTGGTTGTACATCCTGAGCATTTAAAGTCAATCAGGATTTTGACATTTGGTGTAAAAGAAGTGAATCAAAGATACGGTTTTTCCTTGTTATGTGATATATTTTATTGGTGTTTTTTTTAATAAAATTTTGGTTATCAGTTGTTAATGGCTTTTGTTCGAAATCCTGAGGTTGAGAATATAAATAGAAAATACGGACACTTCCGGCTTTATGATAATTGTGATAAGACCACTGTCTAAGGAAGGGCAATTGATCTCTGAACTTTTTGTCTAGACAGATTGTAAGCAAAAAAAACACTACTTCGTATTAAAAAGAATTATTCTTATCATCTTTTAATACGAAGCAGTGCTGTATTTGTTAAAGTCTACAACTTCCTGATGTTAACTTTTTCCTGCAGCCTGCATTGGATTAACCTTTCCGGTTGAGCCTCCTCTTACACTTCCGCCTTCCTGTTTTTGTTTAAAGAGCTGGAATTTTGAAGTTTCAGTACCCGTTCCGGTGCTGCTCCAGAAATTATTGGTAGTATCAATATCAGCAGTTTCCCTCATGGGATCAAGCTGAATAGATTTCAATTTCTTATCAAAATAATAGGTTTTGGAAACTTTTTGTTCATTCAGTCTCCAGATCTGTGCTGCAGATTTATCGTATAATTTTGAGCCGTCTTCAAAAGTGAATTCAAGAATGATAGGCATTACCAGACCACCTTTGTTTACAAAATCGATCTGATATGCTGTAATATTTTTGAATTTCTCTTTATCCCTGGTATCTAAAGGAAGACCAGCCTCAGTTTTGATGGTGTATTGCTTATTATTATCAAGCTTTTCCTGGCCTCTGTCATATCTGTAATAGAAATCCTGAAGATCTTTGTCCCCCTCTACGTAGAATTTGATATTCTTATCTTCTCTGTTTCTGATTTTTGAAAGGTCTTCAAAACTGTTTACCAAAGGTTTTTCAACCTGATATTTTATTTCAGCAGCTGCTTTTGGATCCGTTTCAAGGTTTGGAACAGCTGCCGTTACTTTATCAATAGCGATATCTACAGGATCTGTGCCGTAGAACCATCCTCTCCAGAACCAGTCAAGATCTTCACCGCTGGCATCTTCCATGGTACGGAATAAATCAGCAGGTTCAGGATGTTTGAATGCCCATCTTTTAGCATACGTTTTAAAAGCTTTGTCAAAAAGCTCTCTTCCCATAATCGTTTCACGAAGAATATTCAGTCCTGTGGCGGGTTTTGAATAAGCGTTCGGACCATACTGAACAATATTTTCAGAGTTGCTCATAATGGGTTCCAGCTGATCTTTCGGGAGTTTCATATAATCTACGATCGTCCATGCCGGTCCTCTTTTGGATGGGAATTTATTGTCCCATTTTTCTTCCGTAAGATACTCCGTAAAGGTATTCAGACCTTCGTCCATCCATGCCCATTGTCTTTCATCAGAATTGATGATCATAGGGAAAAAGTTATGACCAACCTCATGGATGATTACTCCGATCATTCCGTTTTTGGTCCCCTCAGAATAGGTTCCGTCTTTCTCCGTTCTTCCGAAGTTGAAACAGATCATCGGATATTCCATTCCGTTTGCTGCTTCTACAGATTGGGCTACAGGGTATGGATAAGGAATCGTAAATTCCGAATAGGTTTTAATGGTATGAGCAACTGCTTTTGTGGAAAACTTTCTGTAAAGACCATAAGATTCCTTGGGATAGAAACTCATGGCCATTACTTTATTATTATTTTCTGGAATCGTTACGCGCATTCCGTCCCAGACAAATTTTCGGGAAGAAGTCCATGCAAAATCACGTACATCTTTTGCTTCAAAAACCCATGTTTTTCTTTGTTTTGAATGATTTTTTTCTGCCTTTTTAGCTTCATCCAATGTTACAATTTCAATAGGTTCAGAAGCATTTTCAGCTTTTCTATATCTTGACAGCTGATCAGATGTCAACACCTGATCGTAGTTTTTACATTCTCCGGTTCCTCCAACAATATGATCGGAAGGAACATTCATGGAAACTTTAAAGTCTCCGAAAACAAGTGCAAATTCACCTCTTCCGGTAAACTGATGGTTCTGCCAGCCCTGGAAATCACTATATACACACATTCTTGGATACCATTGTGCCATGGTGTACAGATCGTTTCCGTCTTCAGGGAAGTTTTCATAACCGCCGCGGCCTCCCATCCTGATTCTGTTGGGAATATTGTAGTTCCAGTCTACTTTGAAAACGAATTTCTCCCCCTTTTTCAAAACTTTGGGAAGATCAATACGCATCATGGTTTTGTTAACGGTATATTTCAGGGGAGTTCCTGAAACATCAGTCACTTTCTCAAGACTTACACCATACCCGTTATCCTTAACAGGAAGTTCAGTTATTTTAAGCTGCTGGTCTGTTGTTGACGGATGAAGAACAGATGAAGTATCATACCCCGAATTTCGAATGCTGGAATGCTCGTTTTCATCAAGCTGAAGCCAGATATAGTCCAGATCATCCGGAGAATTGTTGTAATACGTCACCGTTTCGGAACCTTTCAGATTTCTTTTATCCTCATCCAGATAAGCGGTAATGTTATAATCGGCTCTGTTCTGCCAGTATCCGTGTCCGGGAGCTCCTGATGCCGTTCTGTAGATGTTGGGTGTTGGCAGAATTGTTCCCAGCTGCTCAAACCTGTTGCCATGATTACTGCCCGGATTATTCTGAATATTTTGTGCGGTGAAACCTGTATATGCAAATACAGAAAGTGAAAGTATAACAACTTTTAGTTTCATAACCGGAATGATTTTTTAATGATCAAAGATAGTAATAACCTGTTGAATTCATAAGAATATTTAACTTTTAAAAAGGAATTCTTTCCAAAGTCATTTTTAAGGATAAAGCAAATACTCCCGAAGAAACAAAAAGTATCCAGTCTTTTTTATTCACCTTGAAAAGATTGAGTGAAATGAACAGGATGATTAAAATTGCAGCAACAATTACAATCTGGCCAAGCTCCAGACCAATATTGAACCCAAGAAGAGGTAAAGCTATACTCTGGCTTTTGGCAATCATTACTCTTGCTGTATTGGCGAATCCCATTCCATGAACAAGGCCGAAGATCAGGGCAAGATAATAGTTGGCCCGCATCAAAGCCTGTTTCTGATTTTTCATGATAATATTATCCAGTGAAGTCAGAACAATGGTTAAAGGAATTAAAAACTCTACCCAATCAGAAGGAACCCTGAAAACATCCAGAATGCTTAGGGCTAAGGTAATGGAATGTCCAATTGTAAATGCGGTCACAAGAATCAGAATTTTTTTCCAGTCACTGTAAGAATATACAGCGATCAGGGCCAGAACAAAAAGCTGATGATCCAGAGCATCCAGAGAAATAATATGTTCCCATCCAAGGTGTAAATAAAAAAGAAAATCCTGCATTTTGGTTAAAAAAAATTATATTTTGAATATATTGTTAAATTGTTATTGATTTTATTATTTTGAGTAATTTTAGTACTCAATATTTGTTAATATTTTATGTCATTTGTATTTTGAATAAAAATTGTATAATTGTATTGCTTAAAAATATAATATGAATATTAAAAAATTATTTTTTACAAATGTAAACATTTCATATGGAGGAGCGAAGCTTCTCAGAAATGCTACAGCAGCCTTTTTGGGATTGTATTCCTACGCTTTTTACGGGCAGGTACAGAAACTGGATTCCCGTTTTGATATTTTATTGAAAAATAAAGAGAGTATTGCTAATGGAAGAGCGGTAAAAGAACTGGAACGTCCTGATATGAAACTAGACCAGCACCTGGTGGTGACCTCAAAGGGAGCGCAGACTATGTATTCATGTATTGTTTACACTAAAGAGCCTGAAAAACTAAAGGAAGACGGATTTCTGGTACAAAGCCAATTGCCTTCTTTTTCTACAGCTTTAGTCTCTCTTGAAGACATTGAAAGACTGATTCAGCTTCCCTATGTAACCTCAGTAATGGCACCGGAATTTGATGTACTTCATAACGATGTGAGCAGAGCTCAGTCCGGAGCAAGTCTTCTGCAGGATGGTGTTTTCAATAACACCGCTTATAATGGAACAGGAGTGTTAGTAGGAATTTATGATAGTGGGATAGACTGGAAACATCCGGATTTCAGAAAAGCTGATGATCAGACCAAAAGCAGAATTGTCTCCATCTGGGATCAGACATTAACTGCACAGGCGGGAGAAACTGCTCCCGCAGGATTTTCTACCGGTGTAGAATATACCAGAGCGCAGATTGAAGATGAACTGGACGGAACACCAACAGGCTTTGTTCGTGAAAATGATACCAATGGTCACGGAACCCACGTTTCCGGCACGGCAGCCGGGAATGGTGCTGCCTTTACCGATAAAAGACATAAGGGATTCTCATCTGATGCGGATATTGTTTTTGTAAAAGGAGGAAACGGGTCTTTTCCCACAACCAATACCATTAATGCCTTAACTTATTTCAAAAATGTAGCTACTGCTCTCAACAAACCCATCGTTGTCAATATGAGTATCGGCGGACAGGGATCTGCCCACGACGGAACTTCCAGCCATGAAGTAGCAGTTAATAATTTCACCACTTCAGGAGCGGGAAGAGTAGTTGTGATTTCTGCTGGAAATGATTATGGAGCTAATCTTCACAGAAAAGTAGATATTGCAGCTGGTGCGGCACAGATATATAATTTTACAGTAGTAAGCAATACTTCTGCAGCTTCGGTATTTTCATTCATTATGTATGCCAATGATAATACTCCTGTTACTGCCAAGCTGACTACTCCGGACGGCCAGCAGTATACGCAGAATATCAGTACAACTACAGCTCACACTATATTGGGAGGAGGCCTTACAGCAACCATGTATAACTATTGGAGCAATGATAACAACAAAAGGTATGTTCAGCTGGTTGTTACCAGAACTTCAGGAACCACCAATGTTCAGGGGAATTATGCATTGGAAATTACGAATAACGGAACACAGCAGATCACGACCCACGGCTGGCTGTATAGCCAGGGAGTGCAAACCACGTTGCAAAACGGAGATAATGAATATATAGTAGGATCTCCGGGGAATGCTTCCAATGCAATTACAGTAGCTTCATACATGGGAAGAGCAAGCTGGTATAGCGGAACAAGCGGTTATTTTACACTTACTCCACAGGAATCAATCTCTTCATTCAGTTCGCAGGGACCAAGAGTAGATGGTTTTCAGAAACCAGATATCGCAGGCTCGGGCCAGAACGTAATTTCTTCCAGATCTGCTGATTCTTCTCCCGGAGCGACAGATATTATTGCAGGAACCAATTATTATGTGAAAAATCAGGGGACAAGTATGTCTTCACCAGGTGTAGCAGGAGCTGTCGGATTATTGCTTCAGGCTAATCCTTCATTAACGGCGGCACAGGTGAAAGCACGTCTTACTTCCAATGCAAGAATGGATGGAGCAACAGGAACTGTTCCTAATATGAGATGGGGATATGGAAAATTGGATATCTACAAAGCTGTTACGGATGAATTAGGATGTGTTAAATCTAATTTTGAAACAGTAGGGTACGATGAACCTTATATTATTGCCAATACAGAATCTAACTATTACTTTGATAATGTTGCCCTGGCAGTAAGATATACGCCTACATTAACAGGGAAGTTGGGAGGCTTTTCATTTTTAACGGGTACTTCTCTTCCTTCGGATATTCCTGTTGATATTCAAATCAGAAAAGTGAATGCCAATGGAAATCCAGGAGATATTATAGCCACTAAAACTATTACTTCATGGCTGAATAGTTCTCAAAGATTTACGTGGAATTATGTAAATCTTTCAGATCTGAACGTACAAATGGTAACCGGGAAAGACTTTTATATCGTCGTAAACGGATTAGGCGGAAGGATTGCCATGAAAGCTGAGAATGCGGTGTTGAACAACAGGTCTAAAACTTCTACAGATGGTACAGCATGGACTTCAAGAACATTTGATCTTAAAATGAGAGCCGTAGTTTATGAAAATGTTGCTGAAGTAAAAAATTTAGCAACTTCCAACCAGACAAAAGCCAGTACGGTGGCTAATGGTTATAACTATTTTACAAATTCCTGCCAGCTTATCTCAAGAATAGAAAAAGAAGCAGCCAGTACAGTAACAGGAAATGTGACATCAAAAGTATGGGTAGATAATGCACAGCCCAATTATGTTGCAAGAAGATATGAAATCAATTCAGATGTAAATACTAATACAGCAACCGGAAAAGTAACTTTATATTTCAAGCAGAGTGATTTCGATGCCTATAATCTGACCAATGGAGTGAAATTACCTACTTCACCCACTGATGTTGCGAACAAAGCGAATCTTTTTATTGAAAAATATACGGGAACAAGCACTACTGGTACCATAGCTTCTTTTGGTGGAGCAGCAACAATTATTACTCCTGATATTGCAGATATTATCTGGAATGATACCTATCAATACTGGGAAGTCAGTTTCCAGGCAACAGGTTTCGGGGGATATTTTGTTAAAACAGGAACAACATTAGGCACAGCCGATGTTAAGATGAATTCAGAAGTGAATATCACTCCGAATCCTGCGAAAGATTTTGTTAATGTGATATTGGGAAGACATTCTAAAGGGGCGGTAACCATTTATGATGCTTCAGGAAAATTGATTAAAACCGTAAATGTGAATACTAATTCAGGTAAAATTGATGTTTCAGAGCTGATAAAAGGAACGTATCTGTTCACCATAATGCTGGAGGATAACACAAAAATTACAAAAAAAATAATTAAACAATAAATCTTCGTCAATGATATTCAATGAAAAGCAGCAGTTATAGAAACTGTTGCTTTTTTTATATTTGCTGTAAAATAAGATTCATGTCAGGTAAGTTTTTTGGGAGTTTTCTTTTCGTATTAATAATGACTTTTCAGAGTTTTACAGGGAGTGAAGCTTTTCACCCCTATCACGTAGGCTCTGTAGAGATTAATTATAATTCAAAATCCAGAACATTTGAAGTGACCGGAAGATTCTTTCTTGATGACCTGGAAAATGGCTTGGGAAAAAAATATGGAGGCGCTTTTCATTTTAATGACGAAAAATACAAGACCAAACTGAATGATGCCCTGCAAAAATACAGCTCAGAATATTTTAAACTAAAAGTTGATAATAAATTTTTAAAAGTAAATTATATTGGCTATGAAGAAGACCAGGAATCTGTAAATATCTTTCTAGAATCCGAACCTGTATCCCCTCCGAAAAAAGTAGAAACCGCGGTAAGTTTTCTGTACAATCTTTTTGATGATCAGATCAATATTGTTCATATCATTGTAAACGGACAAAGAAACAGTGAAAAACTTATCTATCCTAACCGATATCTCTATAAACAGTTCTGAGAATATTAATTTTCCAGCTGAAGCAATGTATTGATTCCTTTTGCGTGAGCCATCAGATCAGGAAAAAAATCATCATAACACTGCTGAAGATGATACTTGTTCTTTAAAAAAGCTTCAAAAACAGGAATATCCCTATCAAGATATTTTGCTTTATTAAGTACATTCTGAATGCTGAATTTGATTCCCCAGTCTTCACGGTAATTATAAAGCCAGTCATCATGCTCCATTTTTACCAGCATCTTTTTGAAATTTTCAGGAAGCCACTGTTCATGGGTATTTAAAACACGATAAACTTTGAGGGAATGCGATTTCCATTCTGTCAGAGAATTCAGTGATAGGTCTCTGGCTACAAAATGATCCATAGAAACATCCACAAATGCACCGGCGTACAATCTTACCAATGGGGCAAACACTTTTTTGGCCTCATGAATAGCCGGATGGGAATCTGTAAAAGTGTCAATTGCTCTGTGCAGGGTAATTCCGTCCTGAATTTCCTTTGGGAAAGAGAAACGATCTCTGTTGCGGATAAAGTCTTCAAGAAATTGCCCCACGATCTGCCCGTCGGTAAAAGAAAGAAAAGAATGCGCCAGATAATTCATAATTTAAAGGTATGAATTAAATGTGGATAGTGAAAGGTGAAAAGTGAATTCGCTTCGCTTGTTAATTTTTTATCGTGATATTAATTGACTATTGACTTACGTAGTAAAATTGACCATTCACATTAAAAAAGCCTCTCGTGAAAATCTTCAATCTTACTCACTTCTTCAATCTTGATTCCAAATTTTCTTTTCGGGATTTTATTAAGATTGGAAACGAATATTTTTTCATAACCCAGTTTTTCCGCTTCAGTAATTCTCTGTTCAATCTGGGCTACCGGACGTATTTCTCCGCTCAGACCAATTTCTCCGGCAAAGCAGTAATGTTCTGAGATGGCAATATCTTCATTAGAGGAAAGAACAGAAGCAATGACCGCCAGATCCAGTGCAGGGTCATCTGTTTTTATTCCGCCCGTAATATTCAGGAAAACGTCTTTTGCTCCTAATTGAAAACCTGCTCTTTTTTCTAATACGGCCAGAAGCATATTCAGTCTTTTGGAATCAAAACCGGTGCAGCTTCTCTGTGGAGTTCCATAAACGGCCGTACTTACCAATGCCTGAATTTCCAGAAGCATAGGTCTGTTTCCCTCAAGGGTTACGGCAACAGAGTTACCGGAAAGTTCTTCAAATTTTTTGGTAATCAGAATTTCGGAAGGGTTTTTAATCTCTTTCAATCCCTGGGAAACCATTTCATAAATTCCAATTTCGGAAGTAGAACCAAAACGGTTTTTATTGGCTCTCAATAATCTGAAAAGATGATTTCGGTCTCCGTCAAAATTCAAAACAACATCCACCATATGCTCCAGAACCTTTGGTCCGGCAATCTGTCCGTCTTTGGTGATGTGGCCTACAAGAAATACCGGAGTATTATTTTCTTTGGCATATTTGATGATCTCATTGGAGCATTCCCGGATTTGGGATACGGTTCCCGGAGAACTTTCTATCAGCTGAGACTGCAGAGTCTGGATAGAATCGATGATCATGAAATCAGGCTCCAGTTTTTTTGCTTCATGAAGGATTTTTTCCAGTGAAGTTTCAGTAAAAAGAAAACAGTTCGGATTCTGAATATCAGTAAGCCTGTCCGCTCTCATTTTAATCTGAGAAGCACTTTCCTCCCCGGAAACATAGAAGATTTTTTTCTTCATTTTTAAAGCAAGCTGAAGCAGAAGGGTAGATTTCCCGATTCCGGGTTCGCCGCCAATCAAAGTCACAGAACCCAAAACGATACCGCCTCCTAAGACACGGTTCAGTTCTTCAGAAGGTGTTTTTATCCTTGGTTCCTCACTTGTTTCCACTTCAACAATATTGATAACATGTTGTTTGGTTTTTGAGAAAGGAGGAGTTTTGTGAGAAGGTTTTTCTACAACTTCTTCTACTAAAGTATTCCACTCTCCACAGTTTTTACATTGCCCCAGCCATTGAGGGTACCGGGTTCCGCAGTTTTGACAGAAATATGCTGTTTTCAGTTTTGCCATACTGCGAAGTTATAAAAAAAGCATTTTTCTTTCGGAATCTAAATGGATTTAATATAAAAAAACTAATACGTCTGCAGTAGGAATATCTTTCTTATCTTAGCTTTCTTCAATTAAAATATTAATGTAAAATATCATTACAATGAAAAAAGTATTTTTATCTTTCGTATTTACGCTTTTAAATATCGTTGCTTTTGCACAGGGAACCTGGCAGGTAGACCAGATGCATTCATCGGTCAACTTTAATATCAAGCACATGGGGATTAGTTTTGTACAGGGAAGGTTTGATAAATTTGACGGAAAAGCAGCTACAGGAGGCGCTAATCTGGATAATGCCGATGTAAGCTTTTCTATCAGTGTCCCTTCCATTAATACCGGAGTGGATATGAGAGACAGACATCTTATCAGTGAAGAGTTTTTCGATGTTGCCCAATATCCTACGATTGAATTTAAAAGTTCTTCTGTTACAAAAGATAAGAACAACAACTACATTGTAAAAGGGAAGCTGACGATGAAAGGTGTGGAAAAAGAAATCACTGCTCCGGTTACGTTTGGAGGAATTACAAAAAATAAAGACGGAAAAGAGATTATGGGGATTCAGACAAAATTTACCGTGAACCGTCTGGATTATGGTATCAAATATGATCCATCAGGAGCAGGAATCGCAAAAGATGTTGAAGTAACGGCTTACTTTGAACTGACTAAGCAATAATATTTCAGAATATAAACTATAAAAAGGTTTTCCGCTCCAATGGAAAACCTTTTTCGTTGATAGATGAAATCCTGTTGATCATAGCTTTGTTTCATTTGCTTATACTAAATATTGATAAAAATTTTATTAGGTTTTATAATTGTTTGAGGGATGTTTTATCATTTTCAAAATGTAAAAGATTGCTTTGTATTTCTTTTTCCCCTAACTTTGCACAAACCTAATCTAATGAGTAAAAAGAATACAAAGTACATCTTTGTGACAGGAGGTGTAACTTCATCTTTGGGAAAGGGAATCGTTTCTGCTTCTCTGGGACTTCTACTAAAATCACGCGGCTTTAATGTAACGATCCAAAAATTAGATCCTTATATCAATATCGACCCAGGAACTTTGAATCCTTATGAGCACGGAGAGTGTTATGTGACTGAAGATGGTGCGGAGACGGATCTGGATTTAGGCCACTACGAGCGTTACCTTGATGCTCCTACATCCCAAAACAACAACGTTACTACAGGAAAAATCTACCAGACTGTCATTGAAAAAGAAAGAAAAGGAGACTTCCTTGGAAAAACAGTTCAGGTAATTCCTCATATTACTAACGAAATCAAACGTAGAATTAAAATCCTTTCAAAACAGAACTACGATATCATCATTACTGAGATCGGAGGAACGGTAGGGGATATAGAATCTTTACCATACATTGAAACTGTTCGCCAGTTGAAGTGGGAGCTGGGAGAGAGTAATTCTATGGTGATCCACCTTACTTTACTGCCTTATCTTGCTTCAAGTGGAGAATTAAAAACAAAACCATCCCAGCACTCCGTTCGTCAGTTGATGGAAAGCGGAATTATGGCAGATGTTTTAGTGTGCAGAACAGAACATAAGATTCCTAAAGATCAGAGAGCAAAACTGGCTCAGTTCTGTAACGTTCCTTTAGATAACGTTATCGAATGTAAAGACCTTGAAACCATCTATGAAGTTCCAATGTATCTTCAGAAACAAAACTTTGATGATGTAGTTTTAAAAGAGCTGGATCTGAAAAGTGATAAAGATGCAGATCTTAAAGACTGGAAGAGTTTCCTTAAAAAATTCCAGAACCCTAAGAAAACCGTTGAAATTGCATTGGTAGGAAAATATGTTTCCCTTCAGGATTCTTATATTTCTATTGCTGAGGCTTTCAAACATGCAGGAGCTGACCTTGAAACTGAAGTAAAAGTAAGATGGGTTTACAGTGGAGATATTACGGAAGAAAATATTAAAGATACACTGAAAGGTGTGAATGGTATCCTTGTAGCTCCTGGTTTCGGAGACAGAGGGATTGAAGGAAAAGTTCTTACCGCAAAATATGCAAGAGAAAATAAAATTCCAATGTTGGGAATCTGTTTAGGAATGCAGATTATGACGATTGAATTTGCAAGAAATGTTTTAGGACATACCAAAGCAAACTCTATGGAATTTGATACGGCTACTCCGGATCCTGTAATTTCTTTGATGGAAGAACAAAAAAATGTAGTAGATAAAGGAGGAACAATGCGCCTTGGAGCATGGAAATGTTCTTTGAAAAACGGTTCTAAATTATATGATGTCTACGGAAGCAAAAATATCTCTGAAAGACACCGTCACCGTTATGAATTCAACAGTGATTATCTTCAGGAATTTGAAAAAAATGGTTTCCTGGCTACAGGTACTAACCCTGAAACAGGTTTGGTAGAAGCCCTGGAACTTCCTGATCACCCGTTCTATGTAGGGGTTCAGTATCACCCGGAATATAAGAGTACGGTAGCAACACCGCATCCTTTATTCAGAGCTTTCATCAAGGCTTGCGAAAAGAAATAAGGTAAAATTTTATCATAAACGTCTACCCATAAACTCAGGCTGATTATTCTCAGCTTGAGTTTATTATATAGTAACAACGTAAAGCATAGAGTTTTGATAAAAAAACAGTATTTTTGTCAGCTCAAATTACGTACGCCAGTACGTATATTTTAAATTTAAAATTTTAATATAAAATAAAATGCAACAAAACAACGGAATCGATAAGAAGCAAATGATTAGTTTCGCGGTTTTATGCCTTGTTCTCTTCGGTTTTATGTTCTACTTCCAGAACAAACAAACGAAAGAAGCGGAGTTGAAAGCTCAGGAGCAGAAAACGGAACAGGCTAAAAATGCCGTAAAGCAAACTCAGGCAAGCAATATCAATCCAAATGTAACTCCTACTGCAATCCAGACAGCAAGTCTGGGAAATAATGAATTAAAACTTGAATTCTCAAGCTTAGGAGGACAGGTTTCCAAAGTAGAGCTTTTAAAGTATAAAGCTTACAACCATAAAACAGACAATGCAGATCAGCCGCTTTATCTTATTAACAAGAATAACTCGAACTACGGTTTTCAGTTTAAAGATAAAACAGGGAAGATTGTTAATACTAAAGATTTAGTTTTCTCACCTGCTGTTAACGGAAACGCTGTTACCTTAACTGCAGATTATAATGGTGCTGTCATTCAATTCATTTATACACTGTTACCAAAATATACCTTAGACTTTAAAGTAAGAACTCAGGGACTTTCTAAAATTACTTCTGATAATAAAGCAGATTTTATCTGGGATTATAATGTAAGAAACCTGGAAAAGGGTAGAGCACAGGAGCAGTCTCACTCAGAATTTTCTTATGCTTTCAATAATTATAAAGATTATGATTATGATGGAAGAACCACTATGGAAGAAGAAAAAGAAACCCTTAACTGGATTGGTGTAAAGCAGCAGTTTTTCTCTTCTGTCATTGAAGCTAAAAACGGATTTACTCAAAGTAAAGGAAACCAGGAAAATGTTGAAGAAGGAGAATATTTAAAGAAGTTCAACTACGAAGGTTTTGTTCAGATGACCGGAAGTGAGCTGAATCAGGATTTTACTTGGTATTTCATGCCATTGGATTTACCACTGCTTAAATCCTATGATAAAAACTTTGATGAAATTCTTCCGTTAGGCTGGTCATTCATCGGGGCAATGAACCGTTATTTCTTTATGTGGCTATACAGCATTATCGCTGCGTGGGGATTGTCAGCAGGTTGGGTGATTTTCGTAATGACGATCATCGTAAAGCTGATCCTTTCACCAATTATGTATAAGCAGCACAAATTAAGTGCAATGATGAAGGTGATCCGTCCGGAAATTGATGAGGTAAATGCCAAATTCAAGGATGCAGATCCAATGAAGAAGCAGCAGGCTACGATGGAAGTGTACAGAAAAGCCGGAGTGAACCAGATGGCGGGATGTTTACCGGCATTGGTGCAGATTCCAATCTTCTATGCTTTATTCCGTTTCTTCCCGAACTTTATTGATCTGAGAGGACAGGGATTCTGGTTTGCGAAAGATTTGACAGCTTATGATGATTTGATCAAACTTCCGTTTAATATTCCATTCCTTGGAGATCACTTAAGTATTTTTGCTTTAGCTTGTACGGTTGTTATCTTGATCTATACTGTAATGACTTCAGGAAATATGCAGCAGCCACAGCAGGAAGGAATGCCAAACATGAAGGTGTTAATGTATATCTTCCCGATTACATTCCTGTTCTTCCTTAATACTTCGGCTTCAGGTCTTTCATGGTATTATTTTGTATCGAATGCGATTAACATTCTGATCATCCTTGTTATTAAGTATGTGATTTTGGATGAAAAGAAAATCCATGCCCAGATTCAGTCTAACAAGGAAAAACCAAAAGCAGAAGGTAAGTTCCAGAAGAGAATGAGAGAAATGATGGAGAAGGCTCAGGAACAGCAAAAAGCTCAGGAGCAGCAAAGAAATAAGAAGAAATAAAATTCTTAATAATATGTTAAAAAAGAGAAGCAATTAAGTATTGCTTCTCTTTTTTTATCTGGGTTTTTATTTAGAAATATTTTAAATTTCTAACTGGTGATTGCGAATTTGATAATTGAAAATCGGTTGCTTTTAATCATATTTCAGCCTGAAAGATTGTCTGTGATGGGGTGTTGGGCCATGTTTTATAAGGGCTTCCTGATGTTTTTTTGTGGCGTAGCCAAAATTGGTGTCCCAACCATATTCAGGATGTTCTTCGTGGAGTTGAATCATCAGTTTATCCCTGTAATTTTTAGCAAGAATAGAGGCCGCAGCAATAGATAAAATCTTGGAATCTCCTTTGATAATACATTGATGCGGAATGTAGTTATAAGGATGGAATTTATTTCCGTCCACCAAAATAAGTTCAGGAGTTATCGTTAGCTTATCCAGCGCACGATGCATTGCATGGATACTTGCATTGAGAATATTATGCTCATCAATAAAGGAAGGTGGTAATTCTGCAATAGCGTAGTTTTTCACATTATCTTTGATGTAACTATCCAGCTCCATCCTTGTTTTGAACGTTAATTTTTTTGAATCATTCACCAGATTCTGTTTAAAATCATCATCCAAAATTACCGCGGCCGCTACCACCGGACCACTTAGACATCCTCTTCCTACTTCATCGCATCCTGCCTCAATGTATAGGTTTGACCAGTTTTTTATTAGCTCCATGAATTGTTTCTATACTGCAAAAATATGGAATTTTCCAGGAAATTATTTTATGGTTTATTATTATCATTATTTCAGCTATTATTTATTTCGATTGGCATTCTAATAATTAAATATCTTTTTTAAATATTTGTGGGTGATTTATTGTGTTTTTGGAATGAGAAATATTATATGCATTACATTGCATTTGGGCTTTTAAATAAGTTTTTATCTTTTAGCTGTGATTTATATTATTGCTAATCAGTGTATTGTAATTTGTTTTGTAAAAATTTTCTATAGATAATATAAATATTTATTATTGTTAATTTTTCTTAAAAAACATAATGTCTCAATGTTTTATTTTTGTTAAATACTCTATTTTTAACAAAAAATATTATTTTTTCATCGTTTTTTTTTGTGTAATGTTGAAATATTGATATTTTTTTTGTTTTTTTCTTTGTGTTATTAAGAAAGTTTTACAAATTTGTAGGGTACAAAATTAATTTGATATGAAGAAAATAACAACAGGTCTTCTTGTTTTGGTATTATCTTCTTCTATTGCTGTCGCAAATGCCCAGCAGAAGAATGATACTATTAAAACAAAAGAGATTGAGGGCGTAGTCGTAACCGCTCTTGGTATTAAGAGAGAAAAGAAATCTTTGGGATATGCCTCACAGGAGATTAAAGCAAGTGCTCTTTCTGATGGAACAACAAACACAGGTAACATTGGAGCTCAACTATCTGGTAAGGTAGCCGGTCTTAATGTTACCACTAACAATAACTTTGGTGGTTCAGCAAATTTGCTTATCAGGGGTGTTAAAACATTAGGAGGAGGAAATCCATTGATTGTAATTGATGGATCACCTGTTAATAATACTTATACACAAGAAAAATCAATTGATTACGGTAACGCATTATCTGATATTAATCAGGAAGACATAGAATCAATTAACGTATTAAAGGGTGCCGCAGCATCGGCTTTATACGGAGAAAGAGGTTTAAATGGTGTTATTGTTATCACGACTAAAAATGGTAAAGGAAAAGATGATGGTTCATGGGGTGTTACTTTATCATCTTCAGTAAATGTTGGTTTTATTGATAAATCAACATTTCCGGAATATCAGACTAGATATGGGGCTGGATATTCTCAAAAATTTGGATCTAAAGGTCCTGGAGGTTTAAATAATGCTAATTTTGGAGCAGATGCTTCTTGGGGACCAAAATTTGACCCTAATCTGTTGGTATATCAATGGGATTCTTTTGATCCAACATCTCCTAATTATGGAAAAGCAACCCCTTGGGTAGCAGCTAAAAATGGTCCGATTGAATTCTTTAATAATCCTGCTACATATACAAATACTGTAACATTAGAAAAAGGTGAGAAGGGGAAAAATATTAGTTTTACATATGACAATATGATGTCGGATGGTCTTATGCCTAACTCGCATATCAATAAAAATACTTTTTCCTTAAAAGTGAATTATGATCTGACTTCTAAATTACATTCTTCTTTCTACTCTACAATGACATTACAGGATACGAAAGGACGTAGTATAACTGGATATAGCGATAATACAGTTACGGGTTTCAGACAATGGTGGCAAACTAACGTAGATGTAAAGGATCTTGAAAGAGCTTATTTTGCTAATGTTCATCCTAGTATTGCTAGTGCGGCGAATAATTATGGGAATGTCACATGGAACAGAAAGTCTGCTGCTAATGGATCTCCTGCATATTGGAATAACCCATATTTTCAGGCATATCAAAATTATACAAGTGATAAGAGACATAGAAATTTTACTTATGCTCAGTTAACTTATGACTTATTAGATAATATTTCTTTAACTGGAAAGGTATCTTATGACAGATCAAATCTTTTTGCAGAAAATAGGGTAGCAGTAGGATCTATAGCTCAACCTTTTGGACAATCAGGAAATGATGTCTCTTCTGGTTATGCAAGACGTGATGTATTGAGAACTGAAACAAATTATGATTTGATGGTGAATTATAAATTTAACATTACTGATGACATTAATGTTTCAGGAGTTTTAGGTGGAAATATAAGAAGAAATTATTTTAATTCTGTATATGGTTCAACTGAAGGAGGTTTAGTGGTACCTGGAATATATGCACTATCAAATTCTAAAAAAGCTCCATTAGCATCAGATGAGAGTGAGTATACAACACAAACTAATTCAGGATATATCACAGCATCATTTGATTTTTTCAAAAAGTTTTATATAGATGGTACTTGGAGAGTGGACCAAAGTTCAACGCTACCGGCTGGTAATAATGTATATAACTATCCTTCAGTGACTGGATCTCTAATTATGTCAGAAATTTTGGATACTAAGAGTTGGATGAATTTCTGGAAATTAAGAGCGAACTACGCAGAAGTAGGAGGTACTGCAGATCCTTATATGCTGACAAATAATTATAGATCTGCAGGGATTTTATCAGGTGTAGGAATATATAATTCAATTTTGAATCAAGCCGACCCTAATCTAAAACCTCAAAGGTCTAAAGAATTTGAAGTAGGTACAGAAGCTCACTTCCTAAAGGATAGAATAACAGTTGATTTTGCTTATTATAAAACAAAAACTATTGATCAGATTATCACACTTCCTGTTTCTTCAGGAACAGGTTATACAGGTAAAGTTATTAATGCAGGAAGAATAGATAATACTGGATTTGAAGTTCAGTTAGGCTTGGTTCCTATAAAATCAAAGGATTTTACATGGACTATTGATGCAAACTGGTCTAAAAATAAAAACGAAGTTGTGAGTCTATATCCTGGAATTACTAACCTTCTTTTGAATAGCTTTCAAGGAGGAGTTTCTCTAAATGCCAGAGTAGGTGAGGCATGGGGAACTCTAATTGGGGGGGACTATGTCTATTTGAATGGACAAAGAGTTATTGATCCTGAAACAGGAATTTATCAAATCAAGTCAAATCAAATTATAGGTAATACTACTCCTGACTGGATTGGAGGTATTAGAAACACCATTAGCTATAAAGGCTTCTCTTTAAGTTTCTTAATTGATATGCGTAAAGGTGGAGATATCTTCTCAACGGATATGTATTATGGAATGGATACAGGGCTTTATAAAGAGACAGCTATTGGTGATTATAGAGATAAAGATGTTATACTTCCTGGAGTTTTGCCAGATGGAACTCCTAACAATATAGCGTTATCGCAGTTTACAACAGGAAGTAATTATGGATATGAAACTCAGCCGGCAAAAGAGTTTGTATATGATGGATCTTTCATAAAGCTAAGAGAGGCTAGTATTGGCTATATGCTTCCTAAATCATTATTGGCTGGAACTAAAATTTATGATGCGAAAATATCTATTGTAGGTAGAAATTTGTGGATCATTCACAAAAATCTTCCATATGCTGATCCTGAAGCTATGATTGGTGGAGGAATTAATTCTTATGGATGGTCAATTGGATCTATGCCAACAACAAGAGATATTGGAGTAAACGTTACATTTAAATTTTAAAAAATCAAAAATGAAAAATATATTAAAAACTGCCCTAGTTGGCATATTTATATCTGCAAGCTTGGTATCATGTCAAAGTGATATGACTTCGCTGAATGAAGATCCCAAGCACCCGTCGATTTTACCTTCAGAAAATTTATTAGCTACTGCATTATTCCAGTCTTCTTACTATATGGATAATCCTAGTGTGAATTTTAATAATTACCGTTTTTTTACTCAGCAATGGGCAGAAGGGCAATATCCTCAGGAAACACAATATGATCTGGTAACCAGAAATCAGCCTCGAAATCATTTTAATAGGATGTATGTATACAGTATTAATAATATTCGGCAGGCAAAGGAAAATCTGAAAGCAGAAGTAGAAACTAATGATGTTCGTACTAACAAGTTAGCAACTTTGGAAATTGAAGAGATTTTCATTTGGGAAAACTTAGTTAATACTTTTGGTGATGTGCCCTATTCTGAAGCTTTTAAGCCTAACGAGATTCTTACTCCAAAATATGATGACGCTAAAACTATTTATACAGATTTAATAAAAAGGATTGATGCTGTCATCGCAACTGTAAAACCTTTAGCAAAAGGATATGGTTCTGGAGATTTGGTTTATTCTGGTAATATGGATAAATGGGTGAAATTTGCCAATTCTGTTAAATTAAGATTGGGAATAAACTTAGCAGATGTTGATCCTACATTATCAAAAGCAACTGTTGAGTCTGCAATTGCGGGAGGGGTTATTTCTTCTGAAAGTGAAGCTTATAAGTTTGCATATGATGGAAATACTTTTTCAAATCCTGTTTTTGATAATCTAGTAGCTTCTAACAGAGATGATTTTATTCCAAGTGAATTAGTTATCAATACTATGAGTTCTTTATCTGATCCGAGAATGGATAAATGGTTTACAAAGGTTGATGGGGTGTATAAAGGAGGGGTCTTTGGTGAATTAAATGATCCGTATAGTGATTTTTCTCACTTAAATGATTACTTCAGGTCTTCAACAACAGCTTCAAACTTATTAAGTTATGCAGAAGTAGCATTTCTTAAAGCTGAAGCTGCAGCAAGAGGATATTCAGCAGGAGGTACAGCAGCAGAACTTTATACTACTGCGGTTACAGCATCTATGAAGGAAAATGGTGTTACAGATGGTCTTATTGCATCTTATTTAGCAACAAATCCTTATAATGCTGCTAATTGGAAACAATCAATTGGTGTTCAGGCATGGATTGCTATGTTCAATAAAGGGTTTGCTGCGTGGAATTTTACAAGACGTTTAGATTATCCAATTCTTGTAAACCCGCCAAAATCTAACTTATCCTCCGTACCATATAGAATGCCTTATTCTGATCAGGAATATGTACTAAATGGAGCGAATGTTAATGTAGCTGCTAGCAAAATAGGAGGTGATAAGGCGACTACAAAGCTATTTTGGGATAAATTTTAATATCTAAAACAAATTTGCGAAATTGAAAATCTAATGTTTTGTATAAAGTTTTTTATAGGAGTTTTTATATTTATGACGGCTACTTCATGTTCTTCTAATACTGATGATAATACTATTATAGAGGATAGTGTAAATATCACTGGAAATTGGAAGCCATATAAGTATGAATTTAGAGGAAAAACAATCTTGTTAAATGAATGTGAGAAAAAAGGTCAAATATCAATTAACACAGACTTCTCAGGTGTTTATGAAAATTATAATATTGTTGATTCTGGTAATTGTGGTCTTATTGAATCTTACACTGGTAAGTGGAGTTTTGAAAATAGTAATTTAACATTAACTTATAGTGACGGGGGAAATGTAAAAACATTCAAGAAAACTGTTCAGTCATTTGATAATTTTGAATTAAGAATTTCAGACAATTCTAAAGATTTAGATGATACTTCTGGAAATGATAATGCAATTTTAGTCTTTGTTAAAGAGTAATTCCTTATATTATACCGCCTTCGGGCGGTTTTTTATTTACAGTTATAAAATAAATATTTCAACAGAATGGGTACGTAAATTTTTTTACTTCAAATTTATTTATTACCTTAGTTTATAAAGCATTTTACAGTTTTTACCAACCAAATTAAAAAATTAATATTATGAAAAATCTAAGAAAATTATCTCATTCAGAGTTGAAAAATGTAGTTGGAGGATGGGTTCCTCCACAAGGAGGAAGATGCCCGGAAGGAACTTGTCAGTATACTGAGAATGGACCTTGTAGAATTTACAATCCGGACAAATGTTATTAATAGCTCCTATAGCTTAAAAGCTAAAGGAATTACGTTTATGAATTATAAAAGAGTTCGGTAATTGTTACCGAACTCTTTCCGTATATTTGTACTTCAAAATTTTGAAATGAAATGCGGGCTATTACATGTGGCCTTTGAAAAAATAATTATGAACACATGAATATTAAAGATATTATAGAAAAAAAACTTTCAGAAGTTATTTTAAACGTATATCAGTTAAAAGACATTAAGTTGGAAGTTCAGGAAAATAAAACGGAATTTGAGGGAGATTTTACTATTGTCACTTTTCCGTTGGTTAAACAATTGAAAAAAAATCCTGAGAGTATCGGGGTTGAATTAGGTGAAGCTTTGACAGAGCAGACAGAGCTTTTCGAAAGCTTTAACGTAGTAAAAGGTTTCCTTAATGTAAAGGTAAAGAACCTGTTATTTGTAGACAATTTCAGATCCGTAACCAAGAATTTTTCAACTATAGAAAAGAAAAATGCTACGGTAATGGTAGAATATTCTTCTCCGAATACCAATAAGCCGCTACACTTAGGACATATCAGAAATAATTTATTAGGTTTCTCGGTAGCCCAGATTTTAAAAGAAGCGGGATATGAAGTAATCAAAACTCAGATCATCAATGACAGAGGTATTCATATCTGTAAATCGATGCTGGCCTGGGAAAAGTTTGGGAATGGAGAAACTCCGGAAACAACCCACATCAAAGGAGATAAGTTTGTTGGAAACTACTATGTAGAATTTGACAAAAACTACAAAAAAGAAATTGCAGATTTAGTTGGCCAGGGTTTAGGAGAAGAGCAGGCTAAAAAAGAGACTCCGTTGATGAAACAAGCTCAGAAAATGCTTTTGGATTGGGAAAATGGTGATGAAACAGTAAGAGCGCTTTGGGCAGAAATGAATTCTTGGGTTTATAAAGGATTCAATGAAACCTATAAAAGATTAGGCGTTGATTTTGACCAGGTTCAATATGAAAGCAATACCTATATTTTAGGAAAAGATCTTATTCAGGCTGGATTGGAGAAAGGAGTTCTGTATCAAAAAGAAGACGGTTCTGTTTGGTGTGACCTTACTGACGAAGGGTTAGATCAGAAATTATTATTACGTTCAGACGGTACCTCAGTCTACATGACTCAGGATCTTGGTACAGCTGTGGAGCGTTTTAAGCAAAATAATATTCAGAAACTGATCTATACTGTAGGAAACGAACAGGATTATCACTTCCAGGTTTTATTTAAAATCCTGAAAAAATTAGGATATGAATGGGCAGAGCAGTTGTTCCACCTTTCTTACGGAATGGTAGAACTCCCTGAAGGTAAAATGAAATCTCGTGAAGGAACTGTAGTAGATGCAGATGACCTGATGCAGGAAATGTATGAAACAGCAAAATCTAAAGCTCAGGAATTAGGAAAAATGGAAACCCTTTCAGAAGAAGATAAAGAAGCATCTTATGAAACAGTAGGATTGGGGGCACTGAAATATTTCATGCTGAAAGTAGATCCTAAGAAAAAGATGTTATTTAACCCTGCAGAAAGTATTGATTTCAACGGAAATACAGGTCCGTTTATTCAATATACTTATGCGCGTATTCAGTCATTATTGTCTAAAGCAGGTACTTTACAGACAGAAACTGCTGATACTGAATTGAATCAGTCTGAAAAAGAATTGATTATGCAGCTGGCCAACTTTAAAACTGTAGTGGCTAAATCAGCAGAAACATTAAGCCCTGCTTTAGTAGCAAATTATGTATATGATCTTGTGAAAGCATACAACTCTTTCTATCAGAATAATCCTATCCTGAATCAGGAAGATGAAAATGTAAAACAATTCCGTTTAAATATCTCAGATATCGTAGGAAAGACGATCAAAAAATCGTTGGAACTCCTGGGAATCGGAACAGTAAACAGAATGTAAAAACAGAAAGCCTCCTGAAAAATTCGGGAGGCTTTTTTATATATGAGAATTAATAATCTCGTATCAGCGTAACCAGAATCCCGAAACCCGAGTTTATGTTTTGTCATTATCCTGTCCATGCATCTGTTTCAAACTATCTGCATACAATTTAGCAGGAGTCCATCGTGCATGTTTGGAAAGAATCACTTTATAGCCTTTTTTGTAGGTATACACTTTAGTAAATTCTGCGCCGAAGAATATCAGCATACAGGAATAATTGATCCACATCATTATCAGAATAACCGTCCCGGCAGCTCCGAAGGCTGAAGTAGGTTTTACCTGATTAAAATAAAGACTTAATAAAAATTTTCCGAGCGTAAATAAAACTGTAGTCAGGAACGCTCCTTTCCATACTGGTTTCCAGCTCACCAAAACATCAGGCAGTACTTTAAACATTAAAGCAAACAAGAGCATGACAAGGCCAAAACCTACGGCAAAATTTACGGTTTCTACCAGCATATAGGTTTCAAAGCCAAAATATTGGGTGATAATCGTATTAAAAAGACTAATCAGAGAAGACAAAACCATGGTGATCATCAGAAGAAATCCCAGAATAAGAATCATCCCTAAAGAATTGGCTCTGTCTAATAAGAATTTGACCAGTGCTTTTTTGGGGGCAGCTTCTACTTCCCAAAGGGTATTTAACGTATGCTGTAGTTGAAAGAAAAGAGTAGTAGAACCAAAAACCAATGATCCTACTCCCACAGCTTTCATAAAAACATTCTTTTTGTCAATCAAAGCACCTGCGAGCATCCCCTCAATACTTTTAGCCACATCCGGGCCCATAATCCCGCTGATTTGCGTGCTGATCTGTCCGCGGATAGCTTCTTCGCCGAAGAAATTTCCAAGTACCCAGATGATAATGATTAATAATCCCGGAATAGAAAAGATGGCATAATACGCAAGACTTGCTGAATCTTTTGATGCAGAAGAATTGTTCCATTCAGTAAACGTATCTTTCAGAACTTCCCAGAAGAATTTAGCTGTTTTGATCATATTAAAAAGGATATCCGATGGCAATATTTAGAACAAGATTATCTTTTCTCCAGTTTGAGTCTCCGAAATTAATTTTATCGAAGGCCCATCTGTCCCCTTTCTGATAGTAGGGAACTCTCAGTGGCATCGCAAGGTCAAGTCTCAGAATCAGGATAGAAAAATCCAGTCTCAGACCTACTCCAGCTCCCACCGCAATTTCATTTAAAAAGTCTTTTGAAAATTTAGCGCCGGGTCTCGTATCATCATCGTGAAGCAGCCAGATATTTCCGGCATCTACAAAAACGGCAGCATTTAAAAATTTATAAAGATTAGCACGGTACTCCGCATTTAATTCTAGTTTGATATCTCCGGATTGATCAAAATAAGTACCCGGTTCCAGCGTTCTTGGATCAAAACTTCCCGGTCCTAATGTTCTCGCACGGAATGCTCTGATACTGTTACTCCCTCCTGAGAAAAACTGCTTGGAGAAAGGAATATACTCTGAATTTCCGTATGGATAGGCAATTCCTCCGATAAATCTCGTTGCCAGTGAAGATTTTTCAGTGAACTTATGATAGAATCTGAAATCGTTTTCAATCTTTACATACTGGCTGAAAGGAATTCCAAATATTTTCTTTTCCTTATCTTTTTTTACATCGGCTCCTGTTACCAACCCTGTAATATTTCCTGCAAGATCAAGCGTCCCTTTATAATAAACGGTATTGGTCTTTGGAAGCATCGTGTTGGTGTAGGTGTAAGAATAGGTTGGTCCAAAAATAAGCTGTTTTTGTACAATTCTCTGCATGGCAGGATTTCCGGCAGATTTAGTTTTATATTCTTCCGTAACATTTGCAGGGGATACCAAAGTAATATCAATCACTTTCAGATCATGTTCTTTTCTGGCATTTTCTTTCCATAAATATCCGAATGATCCGGTGAAGTTATTTAAAGTATAATATTGTGTTCTGTTCTGGAATTCATATCCTAATGTAATGTTGGTTCTCGGAACAAACTCACTTGAAGAATGAAAACGGAATGGTGCAACAATTCTTGGAATAGAAAGCTGTGCATTCGCTCCTGCACGGAAAATATTATTGGCATCCTGAGATCCTCCCATCTGAAAATCAAAAGCGCCGAAGATTGCTGCCTTGAATTGTTCTGCCCCCCTGAAGAAATTTCGGTGGGTCCAGTTCAGATTAAGCTCACTACCTGCATAGTTCGCAGAGTTTGTTCTTCCCAACGCTTCCAGACGAAGTGACTGGATTTGTCTTGGAGTTAATAAATAATAAGCATCAAACTTATGGCTTAATGAATCTGAAACAACGAATTCATTTTTTACAAATTTGAAAACACCTAGACTGATCAATCTGTTCAGTGTCAGATTATGATTGGAACGATTGTAAAGATCACCTTTTTTGAAATATAAAGCTCTGTCAAAAATCTTCGGTTTAAATTTATGCTGAGGATCAATGACGTAAATATCATCAAAAGCGTATTTGGACAAAGAATCTTTATTCATCGGAATGCTGTATTTTCCCTCTTTTACATCCTGAATATTGTAATTGGGAAATACAATAACATTATTAATGCTGAATTGCTGTGTTGCTAAGTCAGGAGTATTGTCTTTCAGCTTTACGTTAAGTTCTACTTTATGATTCTTGCTTACTGTACTGTCTGCCTGAACGATAATATTATCAGGATGGAAATAATAAAAACCTCTTTCTTTTAAACCATTATCAATTCTTTCTCTTTCTGCTTTGATGACATCCAGATCAAATGGCTTTCCGTTTTTAAGAAACGTTCTTTTCGTTAAACCTTGAATTTCCTGATTTACCAAGGTAGAATCCTTCTGGAACTTTACACCATCAATAAGATAGCGTGAACCTGGTCTTAAGGTATAAATAACCTGAGCCTTTTTATTCTTCGATACCGTATCATAAGAAGCTTTGGCATTGAAATATCCCTTGTTTTCAGAATAATTTTCAATAATATTTTTGTTGAACTCACGGTCTACATCTGCTAATAATACAGGCTTTTCACCCATTTTATATTTTAGCCAGTAATTAAAACCTTTATCTTTTTTGGGTTCTTTGGCGATATTATAAAAATACAGCTTAGGACGCATTCCCAAAAATGTTGAATTGGGTTTTGGGGTGAGATTAGCTTCCAATGCAGCCTGAAGATCTTTTTTTTCTTTTTTTGAAATCGTATCGTTTTCAATCTTTACCTTGGCTCCTGTATACAGCATCTGTCCTTCTTTCAAAAACCTTGTATTGCTGCACGAGACTACTGTGGATGCCATTCCGGAAACCAACAGATACTTACAATATATTTGGAACTTATTATTCATTACTTAAATTCTACCACTTGATTATTTTGATTCTTTTTTTGCTTCTTATCTTTGGATTTCTGGAAAATCTCCCGGAATTTATCATAATCCAACGTGATAATAAATCCTACACCTGTCTCTATGATCTGCCCCTGAAGAGCCACCTGATATTCGTCCTTACGATAAGCACGCAGCATATACCTTCCATCTTTGGAAAGACTGTAATCTACGGAAACATTACCCGCAATATTGGTCATATTTTCATTCTGACGTGCCTGGCCTTCCAGTCCGAAATTACTTCCTACCGTCACTTTTAGTCGGTCGTTCAGTAATTTTTTACTGATATCTACATTCAGATCGGTTCTGGTGTTTTTCTCTCCGCTGGAATAATCTTCCGTAGAATCCAGCCCGAAGTTAAGATCTACCCCTTTGATAAGTCCGGAAGCAAGATTATTCAACTGTTGAGAAAGGATCTTACTCACACTCTGTCTTGCCATGGTTTCCGCAGACATTCCGGCTCCGCTTTCAAATGGATTTTCGCCGATGAAACGGTTCAGTAGCAATAAAGCAAATACCTGTTTGTTCATTTCAGATTCCTGGGTTCTGAGCTGTGCGAGTTTTGCATTCACATCCTCGGTGACTGTTGATGCAACAGAATTATTTTTTTCATCAGTAGTAATGTCAAAAGAGAGCTGTGGTTTCAAAAGCTCACCTTTCATTTTTAATAAAGTATTGAAAGGAATTTTTTGTTTATACTGATTCATCTGTGAAGCTGCTTTTCCACTGAGTTGTTGCTCTAAAAGATCAATTGGCGGAGCTTCTGTTTTGTAGATGGCAGTAATATCCATTTGGGCCAGAGTAGGTTCGCCTGTCCAGGTAATTGTACTGCCTTTCTGAATATCAAACTTACGTTTAAGCAAACTAACAGAAAGATCGTAGCTTCCTTTTTCCACCTGATAAACTCCTACTAACGTCATTTTTCCGGAAGGGTCAATTCCACCGGTTAATTCCGCTTCTCCCTGAAGTTTTACAAAATCACCGTTTACTTTATCAATAATAATAGAGAGTTTAGCTTCTTTGCTGACTTCAATGTTGACACTCATGTCCATCCCTTTGATACGGCTTTTGGAGTTCAGAGAATCTGCTTTAATTGTTTTATTTAAAACCACCTGATCCTGATCCACAAATTCTACAATACCATCTCTCTCCTGTAAAGATGGGGAAGATTGAGGTAGCACAAAAGTAAAGTCCGTGTTGTCTGCTACATTCAGTTTTCCGTCTACTTTAGGGAGATCAAGGTTCCCACGGATATGAAGTCTGGCATCAATTGCAAGTACACCATACATCATGGCATCATTGGTCTTTTCAGAATTAACAACTTTAAAATCTCTGGCATTTACATTCAGATTGAAGGCAAAATCTCTGTAAGTTTGAGTAAGCACCTGTCCGTCTACAACAAGAGCATTTCCGTCTTTATCTTTAATTTTGAATTTATCAAACTCAATTCCACGGCTGGTAAAATCTATTTCATCACTCAGATGTCGGAAATCACTTCCTGTTTTTGCAATTTCCAGTCCGGCATCATTGAATTTTACTTTTCCTAAAATATTAGGTTTGTCAGCAGTGCCGGTGATTTTTAAATTTCCGGAAAGATATCCTTCCGTATTGGTAATGGCATTCATGGAAAACCCTTGAATACTCTTCATCTGAAGCTGATTGATAGCCATATTCAGGTCGAAAGTACTGGAAGAAGTATTATAATTCCCAAGGATTTTTACATCATTGTTATTTCCGGAAAGGGCAATGTCTGCATTTAAAATATTAGGTGAAGCATTGTTCACTTTTACAGCAAGATTTCCGACAGGACTTCCATACACAATTAAGTCTGAAATATTCAGATCAGAATTGAAAGTCATTTTTTTCGTTACATCCCGGAGCTGGGCTGTTCCGTTGATAGTTCCTCTTGCCAGAACCGTATCTTTTTTGATAAGTTCCGTAATGGTTTCAATTTTGAAATCTTTCAACGAAATGTTCAAAGGACTACTTGGGCTATTGCTTTCAGACTGAACTGCAATCTGGCTGTTTCCATTGGATAGAATGAAGTTATCTGCCAGAATCCCTTTATTACTGATCTGGATTTTGTTGTTCTCCGCAACATTCCAATCTGTATAATTGAGCTTTAAACCGTTCGGGTTAAGAGATATTTCGGTAATATCATTCAGTGATTTTGCATTTCCAGCAATCAGGAATTGGGTAGCGTCCTTCTCATCTTTTGTGGTGACATTGTATCGGATGGTATTGTCTGCCACATCTCCGTCAATATTTATTTTGTTTAAAGAAAAACTTGAGCTTTTCAAAGCAGCAACATTCAGGCTGTACTGCAATGCCTGATTTTCATTAGTAACTTTTAAAGCTCCTTTTTCAATGGTATTTTCACCGTATAATAATCGTGGAATCTGTCCGTCAATTTCAATTTTCTGAGAATCAGCATCATAATTTCCAACAAGATTAATGGTTTCAAAATCTTTCAGATCCGGAACAAATTTTCTGATCAGGTCATCATTTTTAATTTTAGCCGTAAAGGTAAAATGCTGCCCCGGATCTATTTTCTGTTTTTTATCCGGCTTCTGGAACTGATAATACTGATTAACGGTTTTCGTTAAAGCACCGAAAATCTGAGTAAGTTTGTATTTACCTTTCAGCTCTATATCTGCGATCTGAGAATTGAAAATAATCTGTGTAGAATCATTTGTGGATGAAGCTTTCAGATTGACCTCCTGTACCGGATAGACTTCTTTGGTATCTGAAAATGCAAAATCTTTAAGGTTTAAAAATCCATTCAGATTATTGGGGTCTAAGCTGGTGAAATCTCCATCAATTTTTCCGGCAATAATCATCGGTTTTTCATAGAAGCCAAGCTTGTTGACATCCAGTTTAATGACTTCTCCATTCACTTTTACCGTAGGATTTTTTTCATCATAAACTCCGGAAGCGGTCAGTTGTAAACTGGCATTCGGGTCTTTGGAATCCAGAATAACATGATAAGCTCCTTTATTGATTTTTCCGGTAAGATTCATGTTTTGATAACGGTATCCTTTGTAAACCGCGGAAGCAACATGACCTTTTAAGTCTGCATTGGCATTTTTAAAATCAAAGCTTTCTCCTTTGGCTGCAATTTGTGCTGTGACAGGACCGATATCTTTATTCTGGATAAGTTTTCCAACCTGAATTCCCTGCAGATTTGCCTTTACATCATACAATTCATGATTCTTTCTGCGCATGTCTACCTGTGCGATAATGGCAGCATTCCCCAAAGTAGAGTAGAGGTTAAGGTCTGTACTGACTACTTTAGTAGTTCCTTTTGCATTTCCTTTGATGCTGAAATGGGAAGGAAGCGAAATATTGGAAGGAATTGTATTTTTAGGGACAAGATTGAATATTGTTTTGGCGCCGGAAGAAAACTCTCCGATTCTCAGATCATAATATAACTGGTCCGGGTTCATCGCATTTTTAATTTTTCCGGAGGCCATTATCCTCAGCTGATCTAACCCGGAAACTTTCAGATCCTGAATGAAGAGATCATTCACGCTTCCTTTTACGTTAGCGTTTACGTTGAGAACAGCGTTCGGATATTTATTAAATGGAACTGTATTTTTTAACGTCGGAACCAGATTCAGTATGTCTGAGAATCCTATTTTTGAATCTTTGATATTGGCTGAAATCTTTACAGCACCTAAGTTTTTGCTAAGATCATTAATGGAGTTATAATTTAAAATAACTTCATCACGCAATATGGTTTTTGGTGTCTGAAGATAAAGATCTTTCAGGTAGGCTTCTTTTTCTGCATAAACAAAATCGGTATTGAATTTCTGGATATCCAGGCCTCTTCGTTCTTTGATTTCTGCCGAATTTACAGTTCCTGCAAAGGTATTATTCTCCATTTTAAAGCTTCTCACCTCCACATTCATTTTTGAAAAATGAAGGTGGTTGAAGTCCATTCCTTGTTGGGTTGGAGCAATAGCGGTGTTGTTATAATTGACCTTTACATCATTTAGAATAAGTTTTCCTAAAAGAAGTTTCATGGCTTTATCCTGATCGGAAGCTTTGGAAACTTCTGGTTCTTTTGTATTTTTCGGATTGGCATTCTGAGCAGGAAGATAAAGATTAGCATTGATATCTGCCCCTGAAAGAAATACATTGGAAACATTGTAAGCGTTATTTTCAAGATCAAGTTTATTAACCTTTGTACTCAGCTCTTTGAATATAACCTTTGCGAATGTTTTCGTATTTTCATCCCCATAATCAATATCAAAATGAGTAAGCTTGATGCCTCTCAATCCGATATTCATAGGCTTCTTATCATTGAGAGAATCTACTTTTTTCTCTACTTTGCTGGCTACTTCTTCTACAAGGCCCTGCTTTAGCTTCAATTTTAATCCGTCAAGATTGATATCATTAACGGCATAATTGTTTTTGCTGAGATCAAAAGTTTTTACTCTGGTATCGAAAGATGTAAAGTAGAGTTGAATATCATTCTTAGACTGCTGGTCGTTGAATGTTACTCCAACATCTTTTAAATTAATTTTATCAAGAGAGATAATAAATGGCTTGGAAGGGCTTTCTTCCTTATCACTGGAAGCAAAAGCATCTATAATATAATCAAAATTGAATTTGCCATCAGGTTTCCTTACAACATTGGCGCGCGCTCCTTCCATATTAACAGAAGTAATATCTGCAGTAGAATTAAGAAGCTTCATCATATGAAGTCCTACATCGAGCTTTTTAACAGCCAGAAGAGTATCTACATCCTGTCCTTTGAGATAGAGGTTTTCCATGACAAGGCTGTTGGGAAATCCTATATAAACTCTTTCAAGACTTACGGGAGTTTTTATTTTTTTTTCCAGATAGACAACGAGCTTGTCTTTAATGAAGTTTTGAACGGCAGGAAGTCTTAAGCTCAGGATCAATAGAGTAATGAGAACCAATATCGAAATAAAGGTTATGGCAATACGCCTTAAGAGTTTTGTGGTGTTGATTTTCAGTTTCAAATGCGAAGAGGTTTCTAACAAAGATAATAATACTATTTTATTTGGTCTTTGTTGTGGTACTCTTTGAGAATGCAAAAATCCTGCCTTGGCTGTCTTATTATGGAATTTTTAGTTTGTAGTTGTCAAGTGAATAGTTGAGTAAGACGAGCCAAGGCAGGGATTGTTATGCTAAAAAAACGCCCCCTTTTATCATTTTTTAATGTTGAAAAGGTTAGTTAGCAAAAATGAAATTCAAATGTTAGTAGTTGTTAGGGGGCGTGGCATGGTTTAATATGATAGATAATAATTTAGTTGTTTCCGTTTTCCCATTTCACTTCTTCTCCCTGAGGAGCTGCACCACCTTGTGCTGTTGTAATAGGAGCGGTTTCCTGATTGATGTGATAAATATAAGCGGCGATTTTCTCGGCATCTCTTCCGGTAATGGTTCCTTCCTTAATGAAAGGTCTCATGGTAGGATTGTTTGGAGAGCCGTTTTCAAGCATCCAGAATACATTTTTAAATAGGCTTTTTTCTTTAATATTAATCCAGTGAGTGTCAGTAAGATTGGGACCTATACCTCCTTTTCCTCCATCTCCGTGGCAGGTAACACAATTCGTTTTGAAAAGTTCCTGTCCTTCGGCGATGTTATCAGCACTGTATTTTGCAGATTCCAGATTGATCTGAGGGGCCGTTTTCTCATATTCAGCAATGGATGCTAACATGGTTTTTGTTTCTTTGGTGTACTCTGCATCCGGATGGGCATAATCTGTAAAAGAAAAGGCAAACAGATAAACTGCACAGAAAATACATCCGAACCAGAACAGGCCGATCCACCATTTCGGAAGAGAGTTGTCAAGCTCTGTAATTCCATCAAAACCATGGTCGATAAGAATATCTTTTTCTTCTGTAGCGGTTTGTTTTTTGAAGGCAGAGTTCCATAATTTCTGGTAGTATGGAACTTTTTTTTCTTCCAGATATTTTTTTTTCTCTTCTTCGGATAATCTGTTGAAACTTTCATTTTCCACCAGATCTCCAATAGAGTTCATGATCAGCAATAGGATAGTGGCGATTAATATCAGCGCCCAGAAAAAAGGAGAAGAAAAATATCCTGAATCTCCGGCGAACATTTCAAAGGCCATGATCGTTAAACCTATCGTAGTTGCGATATATATTGAAATGGGGGTTCTCGTTTTCATTTCAGTTTAATTTTAAATGTTACTCTACGCTTGCAGTCTGTACCTGTGTTGTTTTAATGTCTGTACCTAATCTTTGCAGGTAAGCGATCATCGCTACAATTTCTCTTTGTTCAAGGGGTACATAAGCAGATCCTTTTGCTGTTTTTTCTTTGCCCATCTGATCTTTTACATCTGTTGCTTCAGAATAAATTCTCTGTACAATTGCTTTGGACTGGTTGTCTGCCCACTGGTTGGCAGAATCTATCTGAGCTTTTGTATAAGGAACACCGAAGGCATTTTTCATCAGTTTCATTTTATCCACCATTTGTGTTCTGTCCAGTTTATTGCTGATTAACCATGGGAAGCGAGGCATGATGGAACCTGCAGAAGTAATTCTTGGGTTATACATGTGTTTGAAGTGCCATGAATCCGGGTTTCTTCCTCCTTCTCTTTGAAGATCCGGCCCTGTTCTTTTAGAACCCCATAAGAAAGGTCTGTCATAGATAAACTCTCCTGCTTTGGAATACTGTCCGTTTTTCCCTTCAAATCTTACCACTTCATCACGGAAAGGTCTGATCATTTGTGAGTGGCATGAGTTACATCCTTCACGGATATAAAGATCTCTGCCTTCCAGCTCCAATGGCGTATATGGTTTTACCGCAGTAATTGTTGGAACACTTTGCTTCAGTGACAACGTAGGAACAATTTCCACCAATCCACCGATTGCTATAGTGATGAAAGCTAATACAGAAAGGAGAGTAGGTGTTCTTTCCAACCAAAGGTGTATGCCTTCGCCTTCTTTTCTTGAACTACCGATATTGGCTAACGCAGGAGCCTCTGCCGGAACTTCTTTCTGGAATGAA
Source organism: Chryseobacterium sp. RU33C (assembly GCF_900156015.1). Classification (NCBI taxonomy): domain Bacteria; kingdom Pseudomonadati; phylum Bacteroidota; class Flavobacteriia; order Flavobacteriales; family Weeksellaceae; genus Chryseobacterium; species Chryseobacterium sp. RU33C. The sequence continues at coordinate 36,100 of NZ_FTMT01000030.1, forward strand.
CCAGCTTTAATAGTTTTAATAACATTTACAACCATTAGGATAGCTCCTGAAAGATAGAACAGTCCTCCTAAGAATCTCATTTTATAGTAAGGAATGACAGCTGTTACAGTATCCAGCCAGTTTTTCCATAATAAGGTTCCGTCCGGGTTGAACTGTTTCCACATTAACCCCTGTGTGAATCCTGAAATATACATGGGTACTGCATAGAAAATAATTCCTAATGTTCCCAGCCAGAAGTGCCAGTTGGCCAGTTTTTTAGACCAAAGGGATGTTCTCCACATAATCGGTACCAGGTAATAAACAATTCCGAATGCCATGAAACCATTCCATCCGAGCGCACCAATGTGTACGTGCCCGATTACCCAGTCGGTATAATGTCCAATTTTATTTAATGATTTTGTTGCTAATAAAGGTCCTTCGAATGTAGCCATACCATAACATGTGACAGCAACTACGAAAAACTTAAGAATAGGATTTTCTCTTACTTTATCCCATGCACCTCTTAAGGTAAGAAGACCATTCAGCATCCCTCCCCATGATGGAGCAATAAGCATGATAGAGAATCCTGTTCCTACTGCCTGTGCCCACGCCGGTAAAGCTGTATATTGCAGATGGTGAGGGCCGGCCCAAAGGTATACAAAGATCAGCGACCAGAAGTGAATAATGGATAGTTTGTATGAGAATACCGGCCGCTGAGCTGCTTTTGGCATAAAGTAATACATAAGACCTAATACAGGGGTTGTTAATACGAATGCTACCGCATTGTGCCCATACCACCATTGTACTAATGCATCTTTTACCCCTGCATATACAGAATAGGATTTCCAGCTTGTGAAAGATAACGGAACTTCAAGGTTATTGAAGATGTGAAGCATAGCTACAGCAATCCAGGTTGCCAGATAGAACCAGATTGCTACATAAAGGTGTCTCACTCTTCTCTTAGCAATAGTTCCGAACATATTGATTCCGAAAATGATCCATGAGAATGCAATTAAGATATCGATTGGCCATTCATGTTCGGCATATTCTTTAGAAGTATTGATTCCCATAAGGAAAGTGATGACTACACTAACGATCATCAGCTGCCAAGACCAGAAGTGAATCCATGAAAGAGTGTCACTGTACATTCTGGTTTTAAGAAGCCTCTGCATACTGTAATAAGCACCGCAGAAAAAGGAATTACATACAAAAGCAAAAATGACAGCACTGGTATGAAGCATTCTGATTCTTCCGAAGCCCATGGCACCTTGAGTATTGATCAGTCCCTGAATATTACCCGAAGCTAAGCTTTTAATAGTTGTATCATCTGTACCGAATAAAAATTCAGGCAGTTCAGGATAAAAAAGCATCAATGCAGCTGTAAGCCCCAGCAGAAATCCTACAAGTCCGAATGCGATAGTCGCATAAAGGAATGCTCTGACAATATTATTGTCATAATTAAATTTTTGCGTCTCCATAAATTCCAATAGTGTTTACCGAAGTGATATTTTCTCTGAAAAAAGACGTATTTTTAAGCCTTTTCTCTATTGAAAATAAATATCATGTAACGTGTGTAATGTTTTGCCAAAGGTATTTATTAACTTTGTTAGAGGCTAATAGATAATCTTCTAAAATATACCGAAAACTACTAAAACGAAAACGATGAAAGTATGTGGACAAAATATCAGGAAAATACGTAGGAGCAGAGATCTTACGCAGGAATACATGGCTTTTGAAATGGGGATTTCCCAAAAGGCATATTCCGATATTGAGAATTCCAAGGTGAAGATCAACCTGGAAATACTGACTAAAATATCCGATATTTTAGACATCAAGCCATCTGATATCTGTAGTATTTCGCATAAGTGCGGAACTGATGGATATGAAGATAAATACCAAAACCTTTTGGAATACATGAAAAAAAATGATATTTCAATTCCGAAAGAATTTTTATAGACCTTTCTTAGATAATTTATAAAAGAATGACCTCTTTCAAAAATAGAAAGAGGTCATTCTTTTGATATAGAAGGAGGTGAATTATTTAGTATTGATAGGGTAAAATACAATCTTAACTACACTTATTAAGAATGTTTTTGTAATTGTATTTAAACTTTATTTATAATGAAGTAAAAAGAAAAGATGCGGATGAGTCTGAATTCTCAATTTACCCCATGCAATGTGAATTTCTCTGAAAAGTTTTTATATATTTAGCGACCGAATAATTCATTCAATGAGCAACGAAAATAAAACAGGACAAAACGAGACTTTAGTTAGAGGATTAACAAATCGACACATACAATTAATTGCCCTTGGAGGAGCTATAGGAACAGGGCTGTTTCTGGGAATTGGGCCAGCAGCAGTACTGGCAGGACCCTCTGTAATCTTAGGGTATGCTTTAGCAGGAATTATAGCCTTTTTTATTATGCGTCAGCTGGGTGAAATGGTAGTTCAGGAACCTGTTTCGGGAAGTTTTAGTTACTTTGCCTATAAATATTGGGGAAATTTCCCGGGATTTGCTTCCGGATGGAACTACTGGATTCTCTATATTCTGGTAAGTATGGCGGAACTTACCGCTATCGGGCATTACATTCATTTTTGGTGGCCGGAAATACCACTCTGGGTCTCCAGCTTATTCTTCTTTGTGGTAATCAATGCGCTTAACTTGGCTTCTGTAAAGGTATACGGAGAAACAGAATTCTGGTTTTCCATCATCAAAGTAGTAGCTATTATTGCGATGATTATTTTCGGAGTCTATCTTTTAATAAGTGGAACAGGAGGAGAAAAAGCAAGCATCACTAACCTTTGGAATGACGGAGGTTTCTTTCCCAAAGGATTATTTAATAAAACAGAAAACGGATATTCAGGATTATTTGCAGCAATGGCGATGATTATGTTCTCGTTCGGAGGACTTGAACTTATCGGAATTACAGCGGCAGAAGCCAAGAACCCGGAAAAAACTATTCCACAGGCAACCAATCAGGTGATCTACAGAATCCTTATTTTTTATGTAGGTGCTTTGGTGATTTTATTTGCATTGAGTCCCTGGAGAGATATTACAGAAGGATCAAGCCCTTTTGTAATGGTATTCCAGAATCTGAACGGACTTGAATTCAGTCTTTTTGGTAAAGTAATTCAGTTCAATACATTAATTGCGAATGTTCTTAACCTTATTGTTTTGACAGCCGCTTTGTCTGTTTACAACAGTAGTGTTTACAGTAACAGCAGAATGCTTTTCGGATTGGCTCAGCAGGGAAATGCTCCCAAATTCCTGAAAAAACTGAATAAAAACTCAGTTCCTACCAACGCAATCATTATTTCATCATGCTTTGCAGGGATTTGTATTATCATTAATAAATTAGTTCCGGAAAAAGCTTTTGAATATTTAATGGCTTTGGTAGTATCAACATTGATCATTAACTGGCTGATGATATGCTACACGCATTTGAAATTCAAGAAATCAATCAATGCGGAAGGTATTCAGTCAAAATTCCCGTCTATATTTTATCCTATATCCAACTATATCTGTATTGCATTTCTGGTTCTGATCTTAGGGCTTATGAGCATTACAGGAATGGAAATTCAGGTAATTCTTATTCCGATATGGATTGGCTTTTTGTTCGTGATGTATAAATTGTACAAACCAAAATAAAAATATAAAACAGATCCATACTTGTTTTGGAAAGGTGAAAATCAAATGATTTTCACCTTTTTTTCTGAGGATCTTTTGATGGGCTTTCTAAAAAAGGAAGAGATAAAAATCATTGGATGAGTACTTCCTATTTTCGCTTATTTTTTGTATATTAGTAAGAGGTTATATTTCAAATTCAGGTGAAAAAAATATAATCTGGTTGCAATACCTGCGGAGAAGCCGAAAACCGTTACAAAAAGTAGGCATTATCAAAAAAGACACCTATGGCCAATTTATTTCAAACCCTTACCAATACCGTAAAACATTGGTATATTCCATTAATCTTCGGGATTATTTTCCTTATCTGTGGTTTTTATGTATTCAGTGTGCCTTTGGCAACATATGTTACACTCTCAATTTTTTTCAGTGTTTCCTTTTTATTTTCAGGAATAACAGAAATATTCTTTTCCTTACAAAACAGTAAATCGTTACAGGGTTGGGGCTGGTTTCTTGTAAGTGGATTATTAACAACAGCAATAGGAGTTTACCTAATTGCAAACCCTCAGATTTCCATGACGGTACTTCCGTTTGTAATCGGATTTACTTTGCTGTTTCGTTCCTTTCAATTACTGGGCTTTGCATTTGACCTGAAAAGCATGAGAATAATGAGTTGGGGAAATGTAGCTTTGGCGAGTGTAGGAGGCATAATATTTTCCCTGTTGCTGATATTCAATCCGGTATTCACAGGAATTTCACTGGTTACCCTTACTGGTGTTTCTTTCATCTTCATGGGAATAGCTTCCATTATGCTGGCTTTAGACTTAAGAAAAGTCAAAAAAATTCCGGGAAAAGTAAGTCAGGAATTAAGGGATAAAATCAAATCAATACAGGAAGAAATTGATGAGCTTAAAAAATAAATAATATGATGATTGTATTCCTTTACTCAAATAACTATATTAAATGAAAGTTGGTTTAAAAAAACTATTTACCTTAAGCCTCAATTCGATTAAAGTATGAAAATATTTGTTTTTTTTAGCTTTTTAATCTTGGTGTCTTCATGTGTGGAACCTGATTGCAATGATGTGAAAAAAGCGTTCTATCCTGATGAATATAATTTGATTGTCGGAGAAGCAAGTATAGATAATTCCTGGATCAAAATTATAGGTTATCATCCTATAACTTATAAAAAATCAAATATTATGGTGCACAATAACTGGATTGATGATTATAATGAAGTGGAAGCAGGAGATACAATAATTAAGAGAGCGGGAAATCTAGAACTTGTCATTCATAAAAAAGATACAATTATTAGACATGATTGGTATTGTAAAGGAAAGCCTTATAAGTAAGTTTAATACTTGCTCTAATATTATCATCAAATTAGATAAGAGTGGAAGAAATTTCACTCTTATTTTTTCGTAATCTCACATTATTTTTTTTCATATCAAAGTATTCTTTTGCCTGAAACTAATCAATGAAAAATAGGAATTTCAATTTTGTATTTTAATTGAAGGATTGATTCTTAAAATAGAAAAATATTTTCCTGTACTAAGCTTAGAGGAAGTGATAAACAGTACATTTTTCTTTTTAGATCAGCTAAACTTTTTCTTTTCCCAACTTTTGTGTTTGATTTACTAATTTTAGAATAAAAAACAAAAACCATCCTTTTTAAGGATGGTTTGTAGACTCACAGGGATTCGAACCCCAGATGACTGAACCAAAATCAGTAGTGTTACCGCTACACCATGAGTCTGTGTTTGTTTTAGTGGTGCAAATTTACAGCTTTTTTCTTTACATACAAGAACTTTTTGATTTTTTTTTTAAATTTACTGTAGAATTTATTCACGGAAAACATGCTGATAGACTTCAATAATCTCAATATTAATCAATTATCATTCGGTACCGAATTTGAAAAGAAAGTGAAAATTTTTCTCGAAGAATGGTTTTCAGAAAATGCAGTAGTAAAGGTCCAGACTTCAGGCTCTACCGGAGTTCCGAAAATTTTTGAGATCGAAAAAAAGAAAATGGTCAATTCAGCAGTAATGACCTGTAATTTTTTAGGATTAAAAGAAGGGGATGCCGCATTACTCTGTCTGCCTGTAGAATATATCTCCGGGAAAATGATGATTGTGCGTTCCATAGAAAGAAAACTGAAGTTAAAAATTACTGATCCTTCTTTAAAACCAATGGAAGGTCTGGATGAAGAAATAGACTTTTGTGCCATGACACCCCTTCAGGTGGAAAACTCTCTGGAAAAGCTTCATCTGATTAAAAACCTGATCATTGGTGGTGCTGCCGTCTCAGAAAGTCTGAAAAGTAAAATCCTGCAAATGAATCTTAGTCCTTCAAATCGTATTTTTGAAACCTATGGAATGTCTGAAACCCTTTCCCATATTGGCTTAAAGCAATTGATGCCGGAACAGGAAGAGTATTTCACCGTTTTTGAAAATGTAAAAATCTCTTTAGATGACAGAGGCTGTCTGAAGATTTTTGCTCCCAATGTAAATGCTGAAGAGTTGCAAACTAATGATTTAGTTGAAATCAGAAATGATAAACAGTTTAAATTCCTTGGCAGGATTGATAATGTAATTAACTCCGGAGGCGCAAAAATTTTTCCGGAAACCCTGGAAGCCCTGGTAAAAAAAGAATTCCCGAACGAAGCTGTATTTATGGGGTTGCCTGACGAAAGTTTAGGTCAGAAATTGATATTGATTATAGAAGGAGATGAATCTGATGAGGTGAAAAAGAAAGTTTCAGAAATATCATTTGAGAAAAATTTTCACAGACCTAAAGAAATTATTTTTGTGAGTGGAATTCCAAGAACTCCCAATGGAAAAATAAATAGATTAGAATTGTATAAAAATATAAACTCAAACCAATAGTCTCAGCTTTTGATTCTATTATTTTAAAATCTTAAAAACCATGAAAGACTTTTCAAAAGAACTCAGTTTCAAAACTTCCCGCAGCAGCGGTGCAGGAGGACAAAACGTCAATAAAGTGGAGACTGCAGTCACCGTACTTTGGAAAGTAGATGTATCAGAGTTTTTTAATGAAGACGAAAAAATATTGATTCAGCTTAAACTGAAAAACAGGATCAATGCAGACGGTTTTTTATTCCTCTCAGTTTCTGAAAGTAGAACCCAGCTCATGAATAAAAATAAAGCCATTGAAAAAATACTTGAAATGGTAAACAAAGCTCTTGTTGTTCCCAAAAAAAGAACAGCAACCAAGCCTTCAAAAGGACAGAAACAAAAAAGGCTGGATAACAAGAAAAAGCTTTCAGACAAAAAAGAAAACAGACGTTTCAGATTTTAATTAGTTTTTCCATAAAAAACTTTATTTTTGTCGGAAACTTTAAAACCATGATAAAAAAAATAATCGTAGTTGGAGTGTTCTCAATCTCCACTTTATCTTTCGCTCAGAAATTTTCTATCAGGCCTTCCGTAGGATATGCATGGAGAACAGCAAAAACAATTTCCGGCCTTAGCAGGGAAGAAGAACAATATGTAAAAGGTCTTAAAAACGGAGTGAACTTTGATATTGCTGCCCATTATGAAGTGAAAAACGGTCTTGCGTTTGGACTGAAGTATTCTAATTACAGTGCGTCCAGTGACGGATTTTTACTTGGAAATGTCAACGGAATGCCTGTCTCTGTTCCTGTAACAACAAAAGATGATATTACATTTTTCGGTTTCTCCGGACTTATTTCAAATAACCATCTGTCTACCAGACATAAGGTATTTGCAGATATCGCACTGGGAGTACTATCTTATACTACAAAAACAGGATCTGTAAAAGGTACCGGAAGTACGTTCGGGGCAGAAGTTGATTTTGGATATCAATATCAGGTAAGCAAGAATTTTCTGATTGGGCCAAAAGTAGGTTTAAGCGGCGGTACTCTGAATAAAATGAAGATAAACGGAGTTACCTATAAATTTGATGATGACCAAAAAGAAGGTTTGCACAGAGTTTCTTTAAGTGCAGCCGCTACATTTCGTTTTTAAGCCGTATCTTTGTTAGAATTAATAATAATTGATAATGACAGCAACAATCTTTTTATCTGCAGAACACCGACGGTCAGGATTGCTGCTGTCTTTACTTTATCTTCACACAGATTCTTTTCTGAAAAGTTCTAAGGACTTCATTATTTAAGCCCTGTCAGGATCCAGGACAGGGAATCATCACGAATTTTATTTATCGCTTTTTGCAGTTTTCCAGAGAAGAAGGCTGTTATATGCCTGGATTCTACTTTGGATCATCAGGGAATAACTGCATTTAATTTTTTTAAAATGAAGAAAATGTCTAATCATATTATTGTAACCACCGGAATTTATGATGCTATAAAAGATACACTGAGAAGAAAAAAAGTGAGCATCGGAGAAGAAAAGAGATTAACTGAAGAACTTAGAAAGGCAAAACAAGTGTTGAGAAGAGATCTTCCTGCAGATATTGTAACGGTTGAAAGAAAAGTAACATTAAAAGACCATACCTTAGATTTTGAACACGAGTATATTTTTGTGGCATCTAACAAAGAAAAACTAAAAAAGAATAAGCATTCCATACTGTCGGAGATTGCGCTTGCAGTAGTAGGGTATAAAGTAGGAGATATCATCAACTGGCCTTTCAAAGACGGAGAAAGGAAAATCGAGATCCTGAAAGTGGAAGCCTGGGAAGGATAAATCTCTTTGAATATTATTAAGTTGAATTACAATGAAAGCGCGGCTTATTTGGGCTGCGCTTTTTTATTAATATAATCCATCTTAAAAATTAAATGGCACAAGTTTTTTTATAAGTTAAAAGCTTTAAGGCGCTATGTTTGGGAACTCTTTGCATATTTTACAAAACAGCGTTGGAATTTAACAAATGATAAAAAATACTCTTCTATCACACTTTCTTCAGGTGCTTTAGCTTCATTCCGTTTTTAAGTTTTATCTTTGCAAAAATTAAAAAAATGAGCAAACCGATAACTGAATTCATAGAAAAGTATTACCTGCACTTCAACGCAGCTGCATTGGTGGATGCTTCTAAAGGATATGTTGCACATCTTAAAGATGGCGGAAAAATGATGATTACTTTGGCAGGAGCAATGTCTACTGCTGAATTAGGAAAGATTCTTGCTGAAATGATCCGTCAGGGAAAAGTGGATTTTATCTCTTGTACAGGGGCTAACCTTGAAGAAGATTTAATGAATCTTGTAGCACACTCTCACTATGAAAGAGTTCCTCATTATAGAGATTTAACAGCTCAGGATGAGTGGGATCTTTTGGAAAGAGGCCTGAACAGAGTTACAGATACCTGTATCCCTGAAGAAGAAGCTTTCAGAAGATTACAAAAACATATCGTGGAGATCTGGAAAGATGCAGAAGCTAAAGGAGAAAGATACTTCCCTCACGAATTTATGTACAAAATGATCCTTTCAGGAGTATTGGAGCAGTATTATGAAATTCCTAGAGAAAACTCATGGATGATTGCTGCTGCAGAAGCAAACTTACCAATTGTAGTACCAGGATGGGAAGATTCTACAATGGGTAACATCTTCGCTTCTTACTGTATCAAAGGAGAGCTTAAAGCGACTACCATGAAATCAGGGATCGAATATATGACTTACCTTGCAGACTGGTATACTAAAAATTCAGGAGGAAAAGGAGTTGGATTCTTCCAGATTGGTGGAGGTATCGCTGGAGATTTCCCTATTTGTGTAGTTCCAATGCTATATCAGGATATGGAAATGCATGATATTCCTTTCTGGTCTTATTTCTGCCAGATTTCTGATTCTACAACATCTTACGGTTCATATTCAGGAGCGGTTCCAAATGAAAAAATCACCTGGGGTAAACTGGATATTACTACACCGAAATTTATCGTTGAAAGTGATGCAACCATCTGTGCACCATTGATGTTCTCTTATATCTTAGAAAACGCTTAAGAATAAAAGTCTCACCAGAGATTACAATACCAGCGCTTCAATTCATTTGGAGCGCTTTTTTATTTGTTAGATTGCGTTTTCCAAAAATTCTTTACAAACATCTGTGCAATCCGTGGGAAAATAAAATCAATCCAAAGAATTCACCAGCACAAAGTATCGATAGGCCAGAATTCCCTTTTCTATCTTAGTCAGATGATTAGGATCTTTATTACTCAGTTTCGGAAGAACTTTTCTATTAACGGTATTCAACAGCCTGAAAAATGATTTTTTCATATCTTTATCTTTTAATGAAACATCATCGAGTTTGATAGAATTCAAAAATGATGCAAAAATATAGAAAACAGATATGGACGAAATTTTCAAACAACAGGTCTACGAAGTGGCAAGACTTATTCCCAAAGGAAGAGTATCTACATATGGCGCCATAGCAAAGGCTGTTGGTTACCCTAATCATTCCAGACATGTAGGAAAAGCGATGGGAGGATGTCCCAAAGATGTTCCTGCACACCGAGTGATTTCAAGCTCAGGAGTATTATCTGTCCCCGAATTTCAGCCTAAGCTGGAAGCTGAAGGAATCATTGTGGAAAATCTTAGAATAAAAAACTTCAGAAAACTCTTTTGGAATCCGCTGGATGAATTGTGAATTTCAAAGAATCTTTTTCACGCAAAGTTTTCTCTGAATATCGTAATATTTTTAAGAGAGCAAAGCCGGAATCCATTTCATTGATTCTTTCTAAGCGAATGTATTACTCAAAGCTTCATCAGCGACAATGTCGCAGCTCTTTGCCTCCTGAAATAAAAAACATTCGAATTACTATGCCTTTTGCGTCAAAAAACTCTTGCATCAATATTATACATCACAAAAAATGTCGGTAGTGTTTCACTAACTGTGTAAGTTAAAAAGTTATTCTGGAAAATTTTGAGCCCTCATAGCTCAAAAAATTTTACGGAAATAACTTTTTATTA